>JAMDCE010000322.1 GCA_023489135.1 Chloroflexota bacterium | reverse complement strand
AGTGAGGCTGCTGAAGCTTGCGTTCGACGTCTCTCTGTGCACTTCCGATGCTGCCTACGTCGTCTATCCTGTTGTCGCCAGTGGCGGGGCGTTACCACCCAATCCGGTGCCGGTGAACATGGCGCAACACTGCGCGGGTGCCTTCGGCCCGATCCTAGAACTCATCGATCGCCACTCACCCTAGGTGAATAATCGCCACGTGCGTGCTATCGCCCACAGCCAGAGCACGTGCCATGTCACAAGGATGGCAACCATCGCCGTGCCATACAGTGGCTTGGCGATCGTACCAATCAGCACGAGTTGGATGGCCCCGAGGAGCAAGAAAGTGTATACCGCAAGGCGCATCCAGCGCCAGATCCCCACATAGGTCGCTAGGTGGAGCCCGGTACTCACCATCACCCAGAGGGCATACCACCTAGGTGCGTCGGGATAGAGTCGTTGCAGCGCATTAGGGTGAATCGTGTTGGGCAGTGTCGTTGCCCATCCGAGGATCGCGAATAGCAACAAAGCGGTTAAAAGCCTCCCCCGCCTTTTCCTAATAGAGCCGTGCTGATTGCGTAATTGCATATTGCATTTATTGTAACGGGGAGGAGGGAAGAGACTTACCGGTCAGCCCGTCAGATCAATCCGTTTGGAGTCTTGACAGCACGTAATTCCCTTCAAGCAAGCGCCCGACGTTTGTCCTGATATAATTCCCCAACATGCCCTCACCCGAACACAATACGCACTGGCCAACACCTGACAGTCTGGTCGACCACCTTGGTTCAATCCCGCGGAGTCTCATCGCTCAATTGGCAACAGAGACTGGCCACTCTGTAGTTCTTCGTCCCCGAGGACCTGACATCCACGGCAGTTACGCCCACATTACCTATGCCACTGGCAATGAGCCCCACGCCATCTTCATCAGCCAGGAAGCGACACCGTTTTTGGACTACCTCGTCAGTCACTAGTGCCTCCATGCTTTGCGCTCGTCGCGGCTGAAAGGAGTGGGGCAACGCAAGTTGGCCTGCCTATATTTCGCCGCG
Source organism: Chloroflexota bacterium (assembly GCA_023489135.1). The sequence continues at coordinate 2,721 of JAMDCE010000322.1, read as the reverse complement.
CTGCACATCGTCGGACGTCGCGAAATGGCGGCCTGTGAGGGCCTAGACGGCCCCAAAATCATCCCAATTCATCCAGCAGGACCCTATGATCAGCCTGACAGAATCTGGGGCAAATCTCGAAGCTGGCTGCCTATGGCTTTCTTTACTACACCTCCTGCCTGTAAACTCCGGCCATGAAGTAGGCCAGGCGCCGGGCTCACCTGCCAGCAGCCGTGCCGGCTGTGCATGAAGGAATAAACACCGTCCAGCTCCCGTGAGCGCCCGCATCGTCCCAGGACTCTCTACATGGGTCAAGAGCGAAGTTGTTGTCACTGGCGCAATCTCGGGTGGGAAAAGAGCCCCAATGTCGCCAAGGGGATGATCTGCGGACGGCAGCGGGGTGGAGGAGAGGAACGGCGAGGAGTTGGATTTTGACCATCTTGGCCCCGACCTCGACCAATGCCTGCATGCAGCCCAGAGGGAATCTGCGGGACGGTAGCGCGTGGTCGCAGCTACCACAGGTTAGTGATTATACTAATCCTACCTCCGCAAGAAAGCTCGTATGTTACAGGCAAACCTTGTATTGTGGGATTCAGTGGAACCAACGCCGGAAAGGAAAACCCAACCACCAAAGAAGGAGAGAAAGCCGTCTCAAGCTGTTGAACGCCTGATGCACGAGGTCAGGAGCGGTGCGCTGTTACAGGAGTGGGCGAGACTCCCTTACGTGCAGCGGGCGAGAGTGAGGCTGCTCCTAGGTCTACTGGGCGACACGCTTCAGGCTCTTGAGCTCACCCGTAGTCGTGAGCTTTCGGCCGACGTGATTGACATCGACCAAATCAACTTGGCTATGCTCCGTGAGCAAATCCCAAACCCCGAGAGAGACCGTCTTTATCCCGCGCTGCTTGAGTTGCAAGACACCAGAGAAGTGTACCAGAACGCAGTGGCCCGCATTCGAGCCTCAGGAGGCCTTAATCTTAAGGAGTACTAAGCCGTTGCCGGCTGAGCTATTGGTTGGCCTGCTGGCTATCTGCGGCAAGCTGGAGGGCTCCCGCTTTTGGAACAGAAGCGGGAAGAACATCGCGGCAATCGATCTCGCCAACGGCGCGCCAGATGCTCCCGCCGGTAGCACTGAGCATCGCTTATCTGTCGCCAGGTCACAGTCTCGACCTGACGTCGGCCGTCAAGAAGGGCTTGAGGTATACGCTCGGCGGGAAGAACCACGGGGCGAGCACGTTATCCAACGCCTTGAAGACGCCTTCCCGTTCCCGGACTCGATGGTCAAGATCCGCAAAATAGGAGCGCAACCAGCCCAAAGTAGTACCACGGTCTGCTAGCTGCTTGAGCGTAGCGTTCAACTCAAACAGCGACTTGCGCCAAAGCGGATGGATGTCATACGGGTGAAGGAGTAAAGCTAATATCCAAAGATCCAAACACAGATAGTACTGTTGCATAGTTCTCACCGCACGGTCGTTAGCCAAACAATAAGCCCAGACTGTTGCTGCATGAGCGAGTCCCTGTGGGAAATGGCTCCTAGAATACCCGCTAAAGGCATTCTTGGCCAATCCAGCAGCCGTAGCCCAATCCTCATTACTGACATGCCATCGGGCCTGGCTGAGGGTCCTGACGTGTTCCAAGCCGATTTCCTCAAATGGTTCCGGTATCAGTTGCTTGAGAGCTTCCCCAGGGTTGATGAGGGCAAGGACCATAAACTTTCGGTTATAGTGATGGGGATTCGCCGGCGATAGTTTCATAGCGACTGGCCAGTACGCACGAAGAGCCTTCCACAGTGGCTCGATCAAATCGGCAGGCACCGCTCCACGCGCACCAATCCATGCTTTGGCTTTTGTCATTGCTCGCTCCGAGGCGATTCTCAACCGAAAATGATGGTATTCCTCAAGGAGGAGAAGATCGTCCGCCTCACGGACTAGCGGTAGGGACTGGGCGAAAAGCTCGTCGGCTGTCGCAAAGTATCCGTCCTGTTCGTCGGCGATCCAACCCCGCCGGTTCTTCACCCATGCTTCAATGAGAGGGCTCGGACGACCGACTACTTCAAGGTAATTCTTCTCCACAGAGCGGATATAGCGCTCGGCCTCGACGACATCCCCGGCCTGTTGTCTACTGTAGGCGCAGTAGCGTAGGGTAATTTCGGCCCACTTTTCGCTGCCGTGCCTACACTGCTGCAGCGCCTCCAGTGCCTTCTGTTCGATTCCAAGCAGATCATACTTGGAGATTAGACTCTCGGCCTCGTCCAACAATTCCTGTACCGTCCGCCTGTGAGCCGGGCGAGCCTGGGTTTCGTCCTCTTGTTGCTGGGGCTCGCCGCCAGTGCTCTTCTCCCCAATGCGAGAAGAAGTGCTCGTCATCGACTCCGGCCCCAGTAACTCGGACAGGCCCTGTCCCTCCTTGAAGGTACGCAGCAACAGGCTATCTGCCCCTGCGTTTTCGAGCACTCGGCAGATCCGCATGGCAGAGCCTAGGCTCAGTCGGCTTGTCGGTTTGTGTCCACGTTTGGGGCTCCCTAGGGCACGATAGAGAATGCTGTGGTTGATAGCGGCTGCATCGGCAAGCTGCTTGGGCCTCCAACTCAATTGATCGAGTATTTTGAGCAGGGCCGCGCGTGCCTCTTCCACAGACCGTTGCCTCGGCCCTTCTTCCTGACCGCCCATCTGATCACCCCATCTAGCCCTCGTCGGTTCAAGAAATGTGCGCTGAGCACATTTTACAACAATCACGATCAAGGCA
>JAMDCE010000671.1 GCA_023489135.1 Chloroflexota bacterium | reverse complement strand
GCTTGGCCTCTACCTGGCGATTCTTCTCTTCAGCCGCCTGGGCCTATGGCTCGGTTACGAGACTTTTCCGGCGCAGACCTCGAGCCTGGGAACCTTGGCCTTTTTCGCCTTCACGGTTTTGCACGCTGTATTTAATTGGGGAAAGAGCCGGGCCTTTGTCTTCACGGTGGTAGTGTTCTCTATTAGTATGGCCTTCGAATTGCTCGGGGCTGGAACGGGCGCGATTTTTGGTCGCTATCATTACGGAGACCACTTGGGCCCCAAAGCTTTTGGACTCGTCCCTCTGGTGATGCCTCTAGCCTGGTTTATGATCGTCTATGTGGCCTTTCACGCGACAGACGTGTTCCGGCCTAACCGGGCTTGGCAGACCAGGCCAGCGAGGGCGACGGGCCCGGCCTGGGTGGTGGCGCTGGCCTTTCTAGGAGCCATGGCCGTCACGGTCTGGGACTTGATAATGGACCCGCAGATGGTGGCCCTGGGAAGCTGGACCTGGGAAGAAAAAGGGGCTTACTTTGGCATCCCCGTCTCCAACTTCTTTGGCTGGCTTCTCACGGCCTTTGCCATTCTGGTCATCTACCGGCTCTTCGTCCTCTGGAGACCTTTTCCCGAGAGGTGCTCCCGGGCCTCGTGGTATGATAATCTTCCGCTACTGGCCTATGGCTTGACCTGGGTCGATAGCACCATCAGGGCCGCTCAGGTGGGACTGGAGGGAGTAGCGCTGGTTGGTTTCTTTGCCATGGGGCCCTTCGTTCTCCTGGCCGTGGTTCAGGTTCTGAGAAGCGAGGGCTCCTAAAGGGTTGGCGATGAATGGCGCAAGCCCAAACACCAGACCCGGAAAGAGTGTTTCCTGGGCCGCTGTTCCCGGATCCACAGCGCTCGTTTTCGCGTCCTTGATCTCGTACCCCTGGCACCGATCGCTCCTCCCGATTGCGGTGCTCACAATCCTCGGCCTTCTGCTGCTGACCTACTATGCCCTGTTCGCTCAGGGAAGCAGGGATCGCAGTCTGCGTCGTAGCCTTGTCTTCGCGCTGGGGGTTGGAATCTCCTATCCGCTGACCGAGTGGTTTCTCTTTAGATTTGTTGACGTAGCCCGGTACGAGGCGGTAGATTGGCTGCTCCTGGCTACCCCTGTTTTCGTGCTGTTGCTGTGGGTGTATGCCATTCTTCTGCTGGCTATCATATCGTCCGGGCTAGCGAACGTATTCTCATCTCGACTCGGGGTGCTCGGTCTGATCACAGGCCTTCTGGCCGCCCTGGGCGGGCCTGCCTTTGAGACCGCCGGCAACTTGTTAGGGTTGTGGACTAACACGCCGTCCGCCTTTATGCTAGGATATGTGCCTCTGTACGTCGTTCTGGGGTACTTTTTCACCTTTGGGCTATTGCCGTACACCCTGAAGCTGTCGGCTCTGGGAGGCGTGGCCACATCGGCGCTTCTGGTAATGGAATGGGTGGTGTTTCAGCGCTTGCTCTCGCTGCTTGGCGGAACGTGACTATCCGCAGATTAGGCCGATACTGCCTAACTGCTTCGCGGGACGTGACTATCCACAGATTACAAAGATTGCGCAGATATTTGTAGAATTTGAGGAAGGAACCGCGGGGGCGAAGCGATCTAGGGGTCAAGGGTTACGGGTTATGGGTTAGAGCGCCAAGGGTCGGAAAGCGTTCTAACCCATGACCCCTAACCATTCTAACGTTCGCCTTCACTGAAGGCGGGCGAATCCATCAATTCATCTGCTACTAAGAACGTTGAAGTAATGAGAAGGTCAAAGGATAAGACCGTCCGATCCAGCGTTTTTGACTACTTTGCCGACGAGGGCGGGCTCGATAGTCTCCACCCAGGCGGCGCCGAGCTGACGCTGCGCTGTCTTGGTTCCCAGACGCTAGAGTCTGAAGCTAGAGTTCTCGACCTCGCTTGCGGCCCCGGCGCAGGATTGACCGGCCTCGCCGAAGTTGTTGGCTGCCGGTTTTTTGGAGTCGAGCTTTCGGCGCGGATGATCGCTTTGGCCAGGGAGCGAGCGTTCGCCAGGGGAGTCGGTGGGAGGACTTTCTTCATCGTTGGAGACGTGTCTTGCATTCCCTTCTCTGACGATTCTTTCGACGCCGTTCTGATGGAGTGCACTCTGAGCACGACGCCCGACAAAGAGGCCACTCTGGAGGAGATGGTGCGAGTGACCAGGCCGGGAGGCTGGGTCGCCATTCACGACATGGCCTGGCCGGCAACAATGCTGGGTTCTGAGAGAACTTTTCTCGGACCCCTCATCAAAGCCAACCCCGAGACGGTGGAAGGGTGGATTCGACTCTTTGGTCGGGCCGGGCTTCTAAACCTGGAAACATGGGATGAGACGGCCGCGCTACGCCGTTTTGTGGACGAAACGGAGAAGGCCTTGAGCTGGGGAAAGCGGCTGTCGATGGTCTGGAGCGCCTACCGGGAGGCCGGCATCGCCGGCCTGCGCGACCTCAGCCGGTTCGCGCGCGTTTACGTGAGAACCGTTCGCGAGGGCCGGTTGGATTATCTCGCCATCAGAGGACAGAAACAAGGGCAGACCAGCGTTCCGGATGGCTCGATCGCGAGAGGAACAGCCCTATGAGAGCGCTTACCAACGCCTGCTATTTCTTGAAGCTCTCCCGACCAAGGACCTGGTCCTTCGCGATCACCCTGTTCGTCTTCGCCTATCTGTCCAGCGGTCCGGTTCACCTCTCCTCCTTGGTCATAGGTATCTTAGTATGCGCCATCGTCACCGCCATGACTAATGCCCTGAACATATATACCGACCAGGCCGAAGACCGGATAAATCTCCCTAAGCGGCAGGAGATGCTGGAGGCCATCGGAACCAGGGTGTTCCTGGCTGCGGTGGTTGCGGGCTACCTCCTCGCCGTTTTCGCGGGTGCCTGGGTTGGCGTTACCTTCGCCATCGCCGTGCTAGTGGGTGTTGTTGACTCAGTCTTCTACTCCTGGGGGCCAAGGCTGAAGGCCCATCCACTGCTTTCTCTTTTCGCATTTTCAGGGGCGGCGGTGATGCCCTTTGTGGCCGGATGGGTGATTAGCCGGCCGTTGTCGGCCATTAGCCCGATTATCTTTGTGCTGGGATACTCCTTTTTCGTCTACGGCAACGTGAAAAACATACCCGACGCCCGGGGTGATCGCAGCGCCGGAGTCCGGACTCTTTTTACCATTTTCTCCTATTACAAAGGAGTTGGCCTGGTCGCCATCCTGCTCACCAGTCCGTTCCTGATGCTGTACGTTTTTATCATCGTGGGGTGGCTGGACACAAGGTACGCCATTTCTTTCGTCTTCTCCCCGGTTATCGTCTACATCGTTTACCGGGCCCTTGTAGCACAAACACAAGAGGAGCGGGAGGCAACGCATGCCCTAGGCTATTTTTACCAGCTTATTTTCTTTCTGGTCACCCTCTCCGTCTACTATTTCTCGATCTACTCCGCCCTTGCCAGCGTCGCGATCCTGGCCTTCTCTGCTTCTATGGACTACTTCAAGATCGATAGCCGGCCCTACGACCTCCGCCTGGCGCGATTGCTGGGCGTCCGTGGCGCTTTCTCCAAAGATCAGCCAGAGGTGCTCGGGTCATACCGGGATCTCTATCTCAACTTCGACCAGACGCTGGATCTGGATGAACTGTACAGCTCCAAAGCCTCGGGAAAGCACGAGGTTGCTACGGAAGAAGGCGACAAAATGGAGCAGAGTTAGATGGAGACCGACGTCATCGTGGTCGGAGCTGGACCGGCCGGCTCGG
>JAMDCE010000379.1 GCA_023489135.1 Chloroflexota bacterium | reverse complement strand
CTAATCACGCGTTTCTCGCTAAGACTGTTCATCGAGCGAACCCTATCCAGCAGTCGCTTCTCGACGTACGGCCCTTTTTTTGCTGATCTCGACACGTTATCCTCCTACCTCTTCCTCGGCTTCACGGTCATCTTGTCGGTGCGCTTGTTCCGTCGGGTCCGGTAGCCGTGGGCCGGCTTTCCCCAGGGCGTCTGTGGTTGGCCACCGATAGGTGCCCGACCTTCTCCTCCACCGTGGGGATGGTCACGCGGGTTCATCACCGAGCCGCGGACCGTAGGCCTTCGACCACGCCAGCGGGAGCGACCGGCTTTGCCTATGCTAACATTCTCGTGCTCGACACGACCGACCTGCCCAATGGTGGCCACATTCTCCACCGGGATTAGACGAACCTCACCCGAAGGCATTCGCACCGAGAAGATGATCGTGAAGCCGAGGAAGAGGTAGGAGGATAACGTGTCGAGATCAGCAAAGAAAGGACCGTACGTCGAGAAGCGACTGCTGGATAGGATTCGCTCGATGAACAGTCTCAGTGAGAAGCGCGTGATTAGAACCTGGTCAAGGGACTCGACCGTATTCCCAGAGATGATCGGGCACACTATCGCCGTTTATGATGGACGGCGTCACGTCCCGGTCTACGTCACCGAGAATATGGTTGGACACAAGCTGGGTGAGTTCGCCCCCACTCGCTTCTTCCGAGGGCACGGCCATCACACTGAGCGCTCAACCAGACTTAAGTAGGTATTGGGAGCGAGGATATGGAAGTTAAAGCAACAGGAAAGTATATAGGAGTCTCGCCCCGCAAGGTCCGACTGCTGGTGGACGCCGTGCGAGGCCGGCAGGTTGATGAAGCCCTGGCGATTCTGCGGTTTCTGCCCAACGGCGCGGCCCCGGACGTAGCCAAGGTTATCAAAGCAGCAGCAGCGGCGGCCGAAAATAACTATCAGATGCTGCCAGAAGCCTTGTACATAAGCCGAATCAGCGCGGACGAGGGTCCAACGCAGAAGCGCTTCCGGCCGCGGGCACGAGGCCGAGCGGATCGCATCCTGAAGCGTTCAAGCCACGTGACAGTTTTCGTGGAAGAGAAGGAGGACTAGTTTGGGAAGAAAAGTTCACCCAATCGGCTTCAGGCTCGGCATCATCAAGGGCTGGGAATCCAAGTGGTTTGCCGTAAAGAACTACACCGAGCAATTGCATGAAGACATTCGCCTGCGCCGGCTTATTCAGCGTCGGTTGTCCAACGCTGGCGTGGCGCGCATAGAGATTGAGCGGTCGGCTAACACTATAGATGTGACCATCCACACGGCCAAGCCTGGTATAGTCATCGGCAAGGGCGGGGCTAGCGTGGATGCCTTGAAGCAGGCTTTAGAGAAAGAGACTGGCAAGAAGGTTCGGCTGAACATCCAGGAAATCCGGCAGCCAGAACTGGCCGCCCAGCTTGTGGCCGAGAGCATCTCTGAGCAGCTTAACAAGAGGGTTTCCTACAAGCGGGCAATGAAGCAGGCCGTAACCCGGTCGATGCGACTAGGAGCTAAAGGAATCAAGATCAGAGTAAGCGGACGATTGGCCGGTGCCGAGATGGCCAGGACGGCGATGGAGATGGAGGGCAGAGTCCCCCTGCATACCATCCGGGCCGATATTGACTACGGCCAGGTACACGCCCACACCACCTTTGGCCGGATCGGCGTGAAGGTCTGGATTTACAAAGGCGAAGTCCTACCGCCACCAAAGAAAACCCAGGCTCCCAAGACAGAAGAAGCAACCACCGAAGCAGTCTAGGGAAGGGCAAGGGAGAGTACGCTAGATGTTAATGCCAAAGAGAGTCAAACATCGCAAGGTGCACCGGGGGCGCCGGAAGGGCGAAGCCATTAGAGGCAGCACCGTCGCCTTTGGGGAATTCGGACTGCAAGCTCTGGAGGCGGCCTGGATAGATAGTCGCCAAATAGAAGCCGCTCGTCGCGCCATGACCCACCATATGAAGCGCGGTGGCAAGGTCTGGATCAGGATCTTTCCTGACAAGTCTGTCACGGCCAAGCCCGCCGAGACGAGAATGGGTAGCGGCAAGGGCGCACCCGATCACTGGGTCGCCGTGGTCAAGCCAGGCCGAGTGCTCTTCGAGGTGGCTGGGGTGCGACGCGATATCGCCGAGGAGGCCATTCGCCTCGCCTCACACAAACTGCCAATCAGGACCAGGTTTATCGCCAAGGAGGAAGAGGCCGCGGCACCGGCCGAGTAGAGATAGCTCGATTAGGCCAAACCGGGGAGACGTAGTTAAATGAAGACACAAGAGATTCGATCTATGCACGCGGCAGAGTTGGACAAGGCGGTGGACGAGGCCCATCAGGAGCTCTTCAACCTGCGCTTCCAAATCGCCACGGGCAAGATCAAGAATTACAAAAGGGTAAAGCAGGTAAAGAAGGATATCGCTAGGATCAAGACCGTTCTGCGCGAGTCGGAGTTGGCCGCGGGAACCGAGTAGGGTTTATGCCGCGGATCGCCCTGTCGAAGCCTAGCTTCGGCTGGAGCCATAAGACTCCCTAATTGAGCAGGAGAGAGTTGACCTGGGAGGAAGGTGAATGGAGGAAAGACGCAAGACGAGGACGGGAAGCGTCGTCAGCAATAAGATGGATAAAACGGTCGTGGTGGCCGTCGAACATCTTCGGCGACATCGTATTTACAAGAAGACTATGCGCCACACGGTCAAGTTTAAGGCCCACGACGAGGAGAACCTCTGCCATATCGGCGACGTCGTTCGCATCGTCGAAACCAGACCTTTGAGCAAAGAGAAGCGCTGGCGCGTGGCGGAAATTCTGAAGAAGGCCCCTCAGATCTAGGGAGGGCAGGACACTCGCTAGAAGCGGGGACCCGGGGACTGATCGCCACAAAGACCTGGGGAGGGAGAGGCAAGAAGTGATTCAACCGCAATCAAGACTAAAGGTAGCCGACAACACTGGCGCCAAGGTTATTATGTGCATCCGGGTTATGGGTGGGTCCAAGCGCAAGTCGGCTGAGGTTGGCGATGTGATTATCGCCGCAGTGAAGCAGGCCGCGCCCGGTGGAGCGGTGAAGAAAGGCGAAGTCGTGCGAGCTGTGGTAGTCCGTGCCGCGAAAGAGTACAACCGGCCGGACGGCTCTCACATTCGGTTCGACGACAACGCGGCCGTCCTCATCACTCCCCAAGGTAACCCTCGGGGGACCCGCATATTTGGCCCAGTGGCCCGCGAACTACGCGAGAGACAGTTCATGAAGATAGTATCGCTGGCGCCAGAGGTACTATAACTACGAACTAGGTGCTGGATGCTAGGCGCTAGATGCCACCGGTTTCTGACGAATCCAGCCCGATCTAGGACAGGAAATCTCTGGCATCGAGAATCTAGCATTCAGCATCTGGAACGGAGATTCGCATATGAAGATAAAGAAAGAAGATAACGTCGTCATCATCGCCGGCAAAGACAAGGGTAAGAGCGGAAAAGTCAGACGGACCATTCCCTCGGCGGATCGTGTCATTGTCGAGGGAATCAATGTGGTCAAGCGCCACTTGAAGAAGGGAAGGGCCCGGCAAGCCGGTATAGTCGAGATGGAAGCTCCCTTGGCCGTCTCCAAAGTAATGCTCGTCTGTGGCCGGTGTAACCAGCCAACGAGGGTTGGATACCAATTCCTCGCTAGTGGCGAGAAGGCCCGCTTTTGCAAGAAGTGCGGCGAGATCATCGGAAGCAAGTGAGGAGATAGCTAGTGCCAAGGCTTAAGGAAAAATATACTAAGGAAGTTG
>JAMDCE010000677.1 GCA_023489135.1 Chloroflexota bacterium | reverse complement strand
TGGGGTTCTCCCGCAATTTATGGGAAAGATGATGTATCCTTTAAGGTCAACCAAGAATAGGCCGAAAGAGAGGTCGTCATCATCGTTCCAGTTTATCCCCGTCCACCGATTGGCATCCGGCTCATCCGGCTGGATGGTTCCATGATTGAGTTGGAGGCAGACGTAGTAAGAGAAAACGCTCGTTGCCCTTCCTGCCACGCAATTTGTTCTAAAGTTCATGATCGTTACCAGCGTCGCCCAGTTGATCTCCCCTGGCGAGGCCATAGGGTACGCCTGGTATTGACTGTGCGCCGCTTCCGTTGCCCTAACTCCGCCTGTGAGCGTATTACCTTCGCTGAAGATTGTGGCCCCAACCTGCCACGCTATGCCCGTCGCACATTGGAGGCAAATGACCATCTCCTCGAAATAGCACAAGCTGCTGGAGGGGAGGCCGGAGCGCGTATAGCAGATGGCGAGGGTCTGCGTGTTAGCCCAGACACCTTGCTGCGCATCTTGCGTAACTCGCCACTGCCAGAAGTGCCTACGCCTCGTGTCCTTGGCATCGACGACTTTGCATTGCGTCGACGCCAGAAGTATGGCACGATTTTTCTGGATTTGGAGTCTCGTCGCCCAGTCGATATGGTGGAGGGCCGTGAAGCGGATGTCGTCACCAACTGGCTGAAGGCGCACCCGGGGGTAGAAGTGATTGCCCGGGATCGGTCGGGAGCGTACGCCGAAGGAGCTAGAGCTGGCGCTCCAGAGGCCACGCAGGTGGCTGATCGTTTCCACCTGCTACAAAATGCGAGTTCGGCTCTTGATGGCATGTTACGAGGACGCCGGCTGAGGGTCGACGAGATTGAAGCTGCCACGGTGATGCACGTAACGACGCCAACCGTGGAGGGTCCAGGGCTAGACGCGACAGCTAAGCTTAGCCCTACCAAGCAATATCTTGCCGACAGAGTTACAGCTCGCATAGCTCGCCGGGAAAGAGTAAAGGAATTATCCGAGGCCGGAGCTGGCATCTCTAAGATCGCACGAGAAGTTGGTATCGACCGCAAGACCGTCAGCCGTTTGATGCACGCTCCCAAGCCGCTGCATGACCAAACGGTAAATCGTCGCCCTGCGGGCCTAAGTTCACCTTCCCTCCAGCCGTATGTCACGTACCTTCAAGACCGTTGGCAAGCTGGATGCACAAATGCATCGAAACTGTACAGAGAGGCAGTTCAGCGAGGATATTCCGGCAGCTATACGTTGCTTGCCCGTGCTATTAGGTCTTGGCGGTCTCCACGCCTGCCACCAGAGCAGCAACGTAAGGTGAGGGGCAGGACGCGCCGGCTGTCAATGCGTTGGATATGCTTGCGCCCGCCAGAACAGCTGAAGCCGGAAGAGAAAACCTTGCTGAAGAAACTTCTTGATCAAGATGCAGAGCTAGCTCTGGGTCACAACCTATTGCAGGAATTCCGCCGAGTAGTCGTAGAGCGTGACCTTGCCGGCCTTGAGAACTGGTTGGCTAAGGCGAAGTCGAGCAATCTGCCAACGTTTGTTGCCTTGGCTAATGGCATCGAGGATGATCGAGCTGCCGTCAATGCGGCGTTTTCATCGACTTGGTCGAACGGGCCGACTGAAGGCCACATCAATCGCTTGAAGCTGATAAAGCGCCAAGGCTACGGCCGGGCCAAGTTTGATTTGCTGCGCGCCCGTGTACTCGCAGCCTAACCAGCACGCGGCCTTGCTTGGACGTTTGCTGGCGAGTACACTGATGGGAACAGCCAACGATGCGTCATTTCCCATAAAGTGCGGGAGAACCCCAATGGGGCCACGATGGGGCCATATAGGGGCCAATGGGGCCATAATTGCGCCAATCGAGCAGAGATATCCCTCACATCTTCCCGACTACTAGTACTCCCAATCTATGCTGCCAATGTAACTACTCTGATAATGGGACTCTTCTTCATCTCCCGTCTCCTTGACTGCCCGCTCTCTTCCAACCCTGTCCTTTCCCTGGACAGAAGAAGCACTTTTGTCCAGTTTTACTTGGTCGGCCGACTGCTTGAAGTCTCTCTTGGCGTGATCTTGAGGATTATTTGTAGTTAATTCTTGATCGCCATTTGTTACAGCCTCGCAAACACACTGTGAGGAGAAGGTCTCCGTTCGGCTCTCCATTCAACCGCCACAAGTTTTTTGCTTAGCCCGATGTCTCATAATCGGGAAAACGGTGCCGCCAACTCAGCGTGCGAAGCGCGGCGATCAGCTTAAGTATAAACGCCCAAGTGTGCTTTCTTGGTATGCGATGTGGGTTAAATGTGGGGTCCATTTGCATCGGGCTATTTATCTATGGTCGGCATGCTAACTATCCACTACTATCCGCATGTTCAAACAGAGGAATATCGAAGTCTTTCGTTGGCGCAGCGGCGGTTTCGCCAGCAAGACGGCCGCGTCTCTGGAACCGAATCAGAATTGCGGAATACCAGGCGGGCCCAATGGAAATTGGTTTCCAGCCGTCTTTCGTAAGCTCCGAGCAGAAGCTGCCCAGAGCCTCTGTGCCTTTTTCGTCTTGCAAACTCGGGATACCGGCCGTGGAGCTTTCTGGTCCCAAGGCTGCGCGGAACCTCCCACGTGGCCCCACCGCCCATCCCCAGAATCTCCACCTGGTATGAAAAAGGCCTGACGGCTGCTGCTCCAGCATCACTAGACATGTCTCGATATCAGCGAAGGACTTAATCTGCTCAAGGTAGCCTAGCAGCAGTGAATCCATCGATTCAGGGTTGGCAAAGTCACTACGCCCCGGAGAAAAGACGAGGTCGTCACGGGAGCAGTAGTACAATTCATAGTAGAGCTGCTTGAGAACGCCGATCTCTTGTGTAGATATTCATCCGCAATCCCCAAGAACTTGTCCTTCGTGTTACTATCAAAGACCGTATCTGAGCGATAAATGGGCACCGCAAGGGGGCGGTCGACGATCACCCATCGCGCCCTTTGTGGAGCAGCAGGCTCAAGTAGCAATGGCGGGGGGCCCAGCCGCCGGGCAAGGTCGGTGAGCGTCTCCAGATTCTGTCGATAGGTGTAAAAGAAGGAAATCCTGTGGTCCCCTTGGATGAGGGTATACGGAATACTCAACGGCGTCCTCGAAGTCTGCTCGGTGATGATCGACGCCAGCTTACGCACCTGATCATCCCGTTGGCACTTCGGGCATTCGCTCTCCTTATTGCGAGCCATAGCAGGTTCGGTCCTAGGCTCAAGCATTTCACCGCAAAAGCGGCACTTCATCGCAGCATCTTGAATCTGCTCGGCGCAATAAGGACATATCCTCATTTTGTCCTTCCCTCCCCGCTAAGTAGTTCCTAGCCGACGAATTCCTCAATGATTGAGCCGCTACGCTTGCAATTATAGCCCTTTCAATTCTTACCCGCCAGACAATCAATTCTCGCCAGTCCCACCGATTCCTAGACAAAATAAGCACTAATGTCCAATTTTGCTTGATCGACTATTTGCTTATAGCCTCGATTTTGCCCGCTTTTGCCCCTTGACAGACTGCTATTCCCCTGCCATAATTGGACAATACTAGCAACTGTCCAGTTACGGAAGGACGAATTCACACTCTTATGAGCCAGAACCAAGCCTTGATCCAGCGCCAGACGGCCCTCACCCGGGCCTCGACCATCGTCCCCTACCTCACCCCCGAGGACATCGGGCTCCTGGCTCAGGCGGTCAAAGAGAACCGCCAGGGCGAGCGCGACGAGCTCCTGATTCGGCTATTGTTTGAGACGGGGCTACCTGTCTCCGAGGCC
>JAMDCE010000054.1 GCA_023489135.1 Chloroflexota bacterium | reverse complement strand
ACGCGAGATCTCGCGTCTAATAGGCATCAACTTAACACGCAACTGTCGAAGCAAAGATTGTAGTGCAGGGGCTTGTCCCCTGCTCGTAAGACTGTTTGGAAGACCGGGCAGCCTCGTTAGTTCTCTGGGCGGTTCCCCTGGCGGTCTGGTAGAGACGCGAGATCTCGCGTCTCTACCAGACCGCCATGCAGCAATAATGGAGCCGGATTACGATGCCGGCTCGATCCGATCTATACCCCCCATGAAAGGCACGAGGGCTTCGGGCACGACGACGCTGCCGTCGGCCTGCTGGTAGTTTTCCAATACAGCCACCATGGTGCGGCCCACGGCCAGGCCCGAGCCGTTCAGGGTGTGCACAAACTCCGGTTTCTCCCCGGGGGCCGCACGGAAGCGAATGTTGGCGCGCCTGGCCTGGAAATCGGTGAAGTTGCTGCAAGAAGATATCTCCACGTAGCGGTTCTGGCCGGGACACCAGGCCTCGGGGTCGTATTTCTTGGCGGCGGTGAATCCCAGGTCGCCGGTGCACATGAGGCTCACCCGGTAGGGGATTTCCAAACGGCGCAGCACCTCTTCGGCGTTGTCGAGCAGCTTCTCCAGCTCCTCGAACGAGGAACTGGGCTCGACAAACTTCACCATCTCCACCTTGTCGAACTGGTGAACTCTTACCATCCCCCTGGTGTCGCGGCCCGCGGCGCCGGCCTCTTTCCGGAAGCAGGCGCTGTAGGCCACGTGGTAGATCGGCAGGGTGCCGGGCTCGAGGATCTCGTCGCGGTACAGATTGGTAACCGGGACCTCGGCCGTGGGAATGAGGAACAATTCCTCGTCGGATATCTTGTAGGCGTCCTCTTCAAACTTGGGCAACTGGCCGGTGCCGGTCATGCTCTCGCGTTTCACCAGATAGGGCGTGGCGACCTCGGTGTAACCGTGCTCGCGCGTGTGAAGGTCAAGCATGAAGTCTATTATGGCTCGCTCCATGCGGGCCAGCAGACCCTTCAAGACGTAGAAGCGGGTCCCCGAGATCTTTACCCCTCGCGCGAAATCGATCACGCCCAATCGCTCGCCGATTTCCCAGTGCGGGCGAGGCTCGAAATCGAACTGGCGCTGTTTCCCCCAATGCTTGACTACCACATTCTCGCTTTCGTCTTTGCCCACGGGAACAGACTCGTCGGGCAGGTTGGGCACGTAGAGCAGCAGCTCGTTGAGCCTGGGCTCAACCTCGGCCACCTGGCTGTCTAGCTCCTTTATGCGATCCCCAACCTGCCGCATCTGGGCGACCAGCTCAGGCGGCTTAACCTTCATCTTGGCGATCTGCTGGGAGACCGCATTGCGCTGGGCCCTCAGCGTTTCTACCTCTGAAAGCAGGCTGCGGCGCTTTTCGTCCAGGGCAATTATCTCGTCGATGGGCGCCGTCTCGTGCTTCTTGGCCAGTCCCTCACGAACCAGGTCTGTCTGCTCTCGTATCAGCTTTAGACTCAGCATCTGGTCTTCTCCGTAAACTTCAATCCCTTGTTCTAAGGTGGGGGAAGAGGATAACCTCTCGGATCGAGTATTGGTCGGTAAGAATCATCACCAAACGGTCGATCCCCACTCCCAGACCGCCCGTGGGAGGCATGCCGTACTCCATCGCGATCACGAAGTCCTCGTCTAGAACGTGGGCCTCCTCGTCGCCGGCGGCGCGGTCCTCCAGCTGCTGGACGAACCGCTCGCGCTGGTCCAGCGGGTCGTTGAGCTCGGTGAAGGCGTTGGCGAGCTCCAGCCCGCCGATAAACCCCTCGAATCGTTCCACCAGAGAGGGATCGTCTTCTTTTCGCTTCGCCAGAGGCGACAGCTCCACAGGAAAATCCAGCACAAAAGTAGGCTGAATCAGCCTGGGTTCCACAAAGGCGCTGAGGAGGTCGTCGACGAGCTTGCCTCTGGGCCGGCCCGGCGCGACCCTGAGGTTCATTTCCGACATCTTAGAGGCGAGGGATTCCTGGGTTGGGAACTCGGCGATGTCCACCCCGGAGTACTTCAGGATCGCATCTCGCAGCGTCACGCGCTGCCAGGGTGGCCGCAGATTGATGGTGTTGCCCTGGAAGACCACCTCGTCGGTTCCCAGGACGTCCAGCGCGATGGCCTGGACCATCTGCTCCGTCATTGCCATCACGTCGCGATAATCGGCGTACGCCTCGTACGATTCCATCACCGTGAATTCGGGGTTGTGCTTGGTGGAGATGCCTTCGTTTCTGAAGTTCTTGCCTATCTCGAATACCTTCTCGAATCCCCCGATGATCAGGCGCTTCAGGTAAAGCTCGGTGGCGATGCGCATATAAAGAGCGCGATCGAGGGCGTTGTGATAGGTTTCGAAGGGCCTGGCCGCCGCGCCCCCGTATATGGGCTGGAGCACCGGCGTCTCGACCTCGATGAACCCTCGCTGACTCAGGAACCGTCTCATCGAGTCGATCACGGCGCTACGTGTTCGAAATACCGCCGCCACTTCGTCGCTGGAGATCAGGTCGAGGTAGCGCTGGCGATATCTTTTCTCCACGTCGGTCAGGCCGTGCCACTTCTCGGGCAGGGGGCGTAGCGCCTTGGCCAGGAAGGTGAAATCGTTCACCTGCAGCGTGATCTCACCGGTCTTGGTGCGGAACAGAGTCCCCTCCACCCCGACGAAATCACCTATGTCGAAAGTCTTGAACAGACGGTAGCGATCCTCGCCCAGCGCATCCTGGCGCAGGAATATCTGAATCCTTCCGCTTCCGTCTTTGATATGAGCGAAAGTAGCCTTTCCCATTATGCGCATGGCCACAATTCTGCCGGCCAGGCGCAGATCAGCACCGGTGAGCTGATCGAACCTCTCAATTGCGTCCGCAGCCATGATGGTGCGCTCGTACTTGCGCGGGAACGGCTCTATGCCTTCCTGGCGCAAACGATCGAGCTTCGCCACACGCTGCTGGCGCAGGTCGTCACCTTCAGCCATCAATCCTCCAGGTTCTGAACAGACTAGCTATGGCGATGGCGCTAGATCGACAGGGTTCAGTCGATGGCTACCACGTGGAAGGACAGCACGCCGGCGGGCGCAGCCACGTCGATGTTTTCGCCGACCTTCCGGCCCAGAAGGGCGCGGCCAACGGGGGACTCATTGGAGATTTTTCCTTCACGAGGATTGACTTCAGCTGAGCCAACAATGGTGAATTCCTCACGCTCGCCATCCGAGTTCAACACCGAAACGCGCGAGCCCAGACGCACGGTCTCGTGATTGTGGTCGCTCTCGATGATCGAGGCGTTGGCCAACAACTGCTCCAGGGTGAGGATACGCCCCTCTATGAAGGCTTGTTCGTTTTTCGCCTCCTCGAACTCCGCGTTGTCGATCGTGTCGCTGAATTCCTTGGCCAGTCTGATCACCTCAGCGATCTCCGCGCGCTTGATATCGCGCAAGTGGTTGAGTTCGGCTTCGAGCTTGCTACGCCCTTCCAGGGTTAAGAACACGGGCTTACCGTACATTCCTCATCCTCTCCAGTCTACTCGCTGAATTGTCCACTTGACGAGTAGCGCGACCCCTAAACCTACCAAAAGAACTGAGAGCCGTAACACGGTCCCTCAGTTCGTCGCATCGCCAGTGTATTATAAACCAGGCCACTCCAAAATGTAAATACATACCTCGATTTCCGACAGGGCTTATGCTATTGCCTTGCAACATTTGCGCGGTGCGCGCAAATCATGCTGTTTGCAGCGCTTGAGGGAACACCTCAAGTCGATACCCGAGCGTGGCTGACATTAGTCGGTATCCGCGATCAGTTATGCGG
>JAMDCE010000203.1 GCA_023489135.1 Chloroflexota bacterium | reverse complement strand
ATGTGGCGGGAAAACCTGTCTTGGGACACATTCTGGATAAGCTAAAGGTGCTCGACGTCGAGGAAATCATTTTCATTACGGGCTATCTCGGCAGCCAGATCCGCGAGTATGTTTCATCCAACTACGGTTTTCCGGCCCGATACGTGGAGCAGAAGCAGCAGTTGGGCCAGGCGCACGCCATCGCCCTCGCTAAGGAATTCGTGCAGGGTCCCATCCTCGTTATCTTCGTCGACACTGTTTTCGAAACGGATCTGAAGCGGCTTGGAAACGTCACCACCGATGGAATTATGTACGTCAAGGAAGTCGAGGATCCTCGGCGCTTCGGCGTCGCCGTTCTTAAGGATGGTTTGATCTCGCGCCTGGTGGAAAAGCCCACCACTCCGGTCTCGAATCTCGCCGTAGTCGGCTTGTACTATTTCAAGAAGGCCGAGTGGCTTTTCAGCGCTATAGACGAGCTTATGGCTCGCGATATCAAAACCGCTGGAGAGTACTTCCTGGCCGATGCCATACAGATTATGATCGACCAGAGTGCCAAACTGGAGGCCGTTACCGTCGAGGTCTGGGAAGATTGCGGGAAACCAGAGACCCTCCTGCAAACTAACCGGTACCTCTTGGATAAAAACGGAACGACCCCCCACCAATGCTGCGGCTGCATTGTTCGCCCGCCCGTGTATATTGCCAGCAGCGCGCTCATCGAAAACTCCATCGTGGGTCCTTATGTAACTATCGCCGATAACAGCGTTGTCCGGAACTCCATAATCGAGAACTCCATTATCAACGACAGGGCGCTGATCGAAAACGCTATCCTGTCTGGGTCTCTGGTCGGCAGCGATGCCAGGGTAAAGGGTGGATACAACACTCTCAACGTCGGCGATTCCTCCGAGATCATCTTTGAGGGCACTGCGTAGACGTAAAGGATTAGGTTGAGGAGAAATCGCAGCAAGTGAAGTGGCTTGAGTTAAGCACCATTGTCGATCCTGAGACGGCCGAAGCGGTCAGCGAGCTCTTTGCCCGATATGGCTACAATCAGGGGGTGGTCATAGAACAGCCTGTCGCCTTTTCCGACGATGGCTGTGAAGGATCTGTTGATCCGTTCCGCCCCGTTGAGGTGAAGACCTACCTGATCGCCGACGAGGAAGCTCGGGGCAAGCGCAGTCGAATCGAAGAATCACTCTGGCACCTCGGACTCTTGCGCCCTATTCCTCCCCTTCAAGTCGTGGAAAAGACTGAGGAGGACTGGGCCAACGCCTGGAAAAAGTTCTACGAGGTGCAGCGAATTGGCCGCAGAGTGGTCATCGTTCCGTCCTGGCAAACCTACGAACCTAAGCCCGAGGACGTTGTTCTTCAACTGGATCCTGGGATGGCCTTTGGCACAGGTCTCCACCCTACCACTCGCCTCTGCCTTCAACTGTTGGAGGAAATGCTGAAGTCTGACAGCTGCGTCTTGGACCTGGGAACTGGATCGGGGATTCTGGCGATCGCCGCGGCAAAATTGGGGGCCAAAGAGATACTGGCCCTGGATATCGATCCAGTGGCCGTGGACGTCGCCCGCGCTAACGTGGCTCTCAATCTGGTTAGTGACGTAGTCCAAGTCCACCAAGGAACCAGTGGCGATCCAACGTCCGGCCGGATGGCGCACCAGGATGGGACAGGTAGCGGTCAGCGCCAGCTGGCCGGTTTTGATCTTGTGGTGGCCAATATCAGCGCCAACACTATCATTTCTCTCTCCCCGGCCCTGGCTGGCGCGCTCCGACCAGGAGGATCTCTGATTGCCTCAGGAATAATCGAAGATCGCCTGGCGCAAGTCCTCGACGCCTTGAACGAGGCCAGGTTGGATCTCGTGGAAGTGCGTCGTGAAACAGACTGGGTGGCTCTCCACCTGAGGAGAAGTAGTTGAGCCAAAATCACCGGTTCTTCGTTTCGCCCGACTGGTTTCAAGGTCGTCAGGTGGTCATTACCGGCGACCTGGTGCACCAAATGTCCAACGTCCTCCGCTTCAGGCAAGGTGAGAGAGTCATTTTGCTGGACAACTCTGGCTTGGAGTATGAGGTCCAGCTTGTAGACCTGGGTAAAGAGAAGGTCACGGGAGTCGTTCTCCAGCGCTGGCCCTCAATCGCCGAACCCGCCGTGAAAATCACTCTCTACCAGGCCCTGCTCAAGGGCGACCGGTTCGAGTTCGCGCTACAGAAGGGGACGGAGATCGGCGTCAGCGAGTTCGTCCCGGTTATCAGCGATCGCTGTGTCGTCTCCAACGTCGAAACTCTGGACAACCAGAGGTATCACCGTTGGCAAAGGATAATCGTGGAAGCGGCGGAGCAGTCCCATCGCGGAAAGGTGCCCTACCTCAATCCGGCCATGCTGCTTTCGGCCGCGTTCGAACGCACTCGCCTGGAGGGGCTTTCGCTTTTACCGTGGGAATCAGAAGTCGTCTCCTCTATCCGAACCTTGCTGCGCCAACACTTCGGTCCAGTTGACGCCAGAAGAATGACCGCCGGGCGGCGACGGCAGGTCAATCTGTTCGTTGGACCAGAAGGCGGCTTTTCCGATTCGGAGATCAGCGCGGCCAGGAATTATGACGTTCGTCCGGTCACTCTTGGTCCGCGCATCCTTCGCGCCGAAACGGCCGGCCTGATCGCCTCCGCCGTCATCCTTTACGAGCTTGGCGATCTGGGATGATCGGAGGGATAGGTTTGCTGAAGACTGACCTTCACGTGCACACTACCTTCTCTCGTGACGGTGCGATGAAGCCGGAAGCAATCGTGCGGACCTGTTTGAAAAAAGGTATTAGCGGCCTCGCCGTTACCGATCACAACAGCCTTGAAGGCTCCCTCGCCGTACGGGCCATTGCTCCCTTCCGGGTCATACCCTCAGAGGAGATTCGCACCGCCTCCGGCGAGATTATCGGCCTTTTCCTTCTGGAAGAGATTCCACCTCGTCTGTCGGCCGAAGAAACGGCTTCTCGAATCAGAGGGCAGGGTGGGCTGGTTTGCATCCCCCACCCCTTTGACCGTTTTCGGAACTCACGTCTTGAGCAGGAAGCACTGGAGCGACTGGTCGAGCTGGGCTTGGTAGACATCATCGAGGCCTACAATGCTCGAACAACCTTTCGCACTGACAACCTCCGCGCCGTAGCCTTCGCCAAGGCGCATGCATTAGCCCTGTCCGCCGGGTCAGATGCCCACGGTTCGATGGAGGTAGGCCGATTCTTCGTGGAGATGGCGGAGTTCGACTCTCGTGATGAATTTCTAGCTAATCTGCGAACGGGAACTCCCCGAGGAAACCTGAGTCCTTTCTATGTCCACTTTGTCAGCATCTGGGCGAAGTCTAAGCGAAGGCTAGCACGTCGTTGAAAGGCAAAGCCCTCATCTCGACAGTTCAAACAGATAGCCTCGCCGACGATCTGGGCCTGCGGCCTGGCGACACGTTGTTGGCCATCAACGGTCACCCCGTTCGAGACATCCTGGACTACCAGTTCCATATCTCCGACGAACACCTGAAGCTTCTTATCGAGCGAAAAGGCCGACAGATCGTCTGTGAGGCGGTGAACGATGAAAGCGAGCCCCTCGGAATTGGGTTTGAAGAGACAACCTTCGATGGCATCAGGCGCTGCGGAAACAAGTGCGTCTTTTGCTTCGTCGATAGGATGCCGCCCGACCTCCGGTCCAGCCTTTACATTAAGGATGACGATTACCGCTACTCCTTTGCCTTTGGAAGTTTCGTTACCCTCACTAACCTAAGTGAAACTGACTGGAAGAGGTTGGCCGAGCAGCGACTCAGTCCACTCTATGTCTCA
>JAMDCE010000412.1 GCA_023489135.1 Chloroflexota bacterium | reverse complement strand
CAGCCTCGGGCCTGATGCAGAGTGGAAGAGAGCCGTTAGAGGCTTGGGAGACATCGTCGGGCGGCCCGATAGGCTGTGGAGAGGTGGAGGTAGAAGCAATTCGCATAGATCTGGAAGTGTGGTCTTTGCTGCGCGCTCACCGGGAACAAGACGAACGCGGGGGAGACCGGTAGCTTCCACGCGAGTGCCTGGAAAAGGAGACCTGGCCAGCGGTCTTGTTTCGATATGATCATTTCCGGCTACCTTTGCGAGGCCTTGACTCGTACCAGGCAGGCTTTAGAATGAGATTATGTGCGAGAATCCATCGAAAAACAGGAAAGGAGGCATCAGGGTGGCCAAAACGATTAGAGCCAGGTACTCCAAAGGGGTGATCGAGCCTTTGGAGAGACTGGAGATTGAAGAGGGTAAGGAACTAACGATAACCCTCATCGAGGTTCCAGAAGAAATAGAAGGGGAAGACCCTTTGGATGTAACCTCTGGCGGCTGGGTGGGCTTGATCGACGCCGACGAGCTCAAGAAGAACATCTACGCTGATCGGTTGATCTCAACACGGACAAAGGCTAAGCTATGAGAGCTAGTTACCTAGTAGACACCGACTGGCTGATCGACCACCTGAACAACAGGTCGGAGGTTACGCGGAAACTGAAAGAGTTGCGACCGGCTGGGGTGGCCATAAGCATCATCTCCGTCGCCGAGCTATACGAGGGGGTTTACTACTCCAAAAATCCGGGGCGAAGCCAGGCCATGCTTGATAGCTTGCTCAAGGAGTTCACGGCCTTGGCGATGGATGAAGAAATCTGCAAGATATTTGGCCAGCAGCGAGGGAGGTTGCGGAAGGAGAAGAAGATCGTGAGCGACTTCGATCTTCTCATAGCTTCGACATGCCTTCGCTGGAACCTCACCCTATTAACCAACAATCGAAGGCACTTCGAGGCGGTGGCAGGCTTGCGCCTTGTGTCCGTCTCCTAGGGCAAACCAGGCCAGCCGGAATCGGTTGGCTCTTTTATTGCTTTCCCCCAATTGCCGAAAGCAGCAAATAGTCCTATCTTGTGGAGGCACAAGATTTTCCCAAATGTAAGCCCACGACGGGACAACGGAAGGTACACGTAGAAGGAATTCGCACGGTTGGTCCGCTTTCTCTCGGTATCTTTCGTGATGGTGTTGTTGTGTATCTCCTCCCTTCCCACCTGAAATCATTTTCGTTTCACTTCCTGCTGCCCTGGCCGGATTCTTCGGCCAGCACCGTTTCTACCTTCCTGATCAGCTCAAACAAGTCGCTGAGCTTCCGCACGGACCCGGCAAGACCGTATTGTTCAGGTACGGGGTAGCTCTGGTCACAGTACGAGGAAAACAAGATGATTGGAACCGTAGGGGCCACGTCCCTGAAGGCGGATAGGTAGGTTGGGTCAAACTTGAAAACGTCCTTCTGCGCGAAAGCTTCGGTGATAATCACATCAAAGTGAGAAGTCGATAGGAGTCGAGCCGCTTCGCTCAAGGAGCGACAGGTGAAGACCTGGTACCCTTCCTCGGAAAGAACGAACCTGACCAGATCACCGATTTCTTTATCCGCGTCGACCACCAAGATTTTCTTGTTCTTCGCCTTCTTCGTCGCCATGCACGACGCCTCCACACTTCACCAGCCAGAAGAATCCCAAACCGGGAACGACCAGGGCTAGAATATTTCTTTATGCTAATCCTCCTACTCCGCCGTCTATAGGATGTCATTACTGCCAGGGACGTGGAAGTGCTGAAGGTCCCCATGATCTACGCAAAACGTCCTGCATTCGCAGTTAGTCTTTCGGCGAAAACGACACGAGCATACCTGTCCTAGCGTATAAGAGAGGCTGTGCGAAGGTTTGGAATCAAGCCACGATGACGGGGGTAGACTTCGTGGCGCTATTATTCCAAGGCTTACTAACTCTGCCAGCGTTATTGCCGATCCAGACAATGGCTCTCTGAACACACGTAGGCTGGAAGCATCAGATGCGAGGAATCCGCACCGTCGGTCGGTTTTCTCTCCGATTAAGACGACGTACGTTGGCTTGACAGTATGCCTGGATCATGCTATACTCTAAGTAGTAAAGGTTGACATCGAATAAGAACCAAGGTCGATGTCATCCAAACGGGTCAAAAGCTCTTTACCATAAAGAAACTGGGGTTGCGGAGTCGAACTAGCCTTCCATACATCGAGAATCTCTTCTCTCTTGTACTTCGTGTATAAATGAAGCATTCTTGAGCCCTCTCCCATTCTTCAGCCCATGCTGGGACCCATCATACAAAGCGGTCTGCCCAGGAATTGGCACCAGCTGAAGATGGTAGAGGGTAATGCCGTACCCTAGTTTACGTCCGGGCGCGAGCTCGGACAACCCACATCAAAGAAGAGGACTTACATCCTCTTCTCTTTTTGTTTGGCCTCTGACGCAGGAAAGATGGCCTTCCGCCTAATAGCAGGGACGAACTTCGGCCTCGGTCAGGACTTCAGATCAAGACTTGAAGGTCTCCAGACCGATTTGCCGAAAGAAGCAAATTCTCTCTCCTTGACGTGAATGACATCCTGTATCTCAAGTTACCTATCAAGCCTATGTCGTACCGTTTCCTATGGAGATGGACAGTGTGGAGGAAACGGCACGAAGGGTATGAGAAAAGGCCATTCGGCCAACCCTTGTGTGGGGCCAAGAGTCTCACCTCAGTGGTAGGCAGCCCGATTGTTTCAGATTGGCGCTGTGATGGGGCCGCTTGCTATTATGCGCCGATCTCAGATGAGAAAGTGTTGACAAATGAAGCCCTGATCAAGTAACATGCCAACCGATAAGGGAATAAGTTGATTTCAAGTTACCTGCGGCGTCTTGGCACAAGGTTTTTTGAAAAGGAGGTGGGTGCGCGAGAAGATTTGAGACATTTTCTTGATTATCAGCAAGCCAGGGACGGGTGATTGGATCAGGTGAGCTTAGTCCTGAAGAACAGACCTAAGGCTTAAGACTCAGAAGTTTTCGGCACTCCTAGACCACACGGCCCCCATTGCTCTTCTTATTGATTCTTGAACGCGGTATCGAGCGTTCCATTTTTCACCACATTCTTTCTGTTGGTTACTTTGCAATATGAGTTTGCTTTTTGGGCGCGACTGACCAACGCCACACCTTATGGTCGCTTGCTCCAAAGCGGCGGAGCAGAGCCTGGGTGTTGGTCTTGCCTCTATTTGCCCGTAGATGGAGTGCGGTCGGAAGCCAGTCGCGGTGGTGAAGTGCGGATCAAGATCAAAGGAGGGTATTATGAGCCGCAAACGATTACTCAGAGTGTCCCGAAGTTGGTTGGCGAGCGTACTGTTTGTCGTAGTCAGTGCGCTTGTGTTTGTTGGTTGGGCCAGTCAAACGGCTGGGGCCATTGAGTCTCACAGGGTTTTCTTGCCGGTCGTCGCGGTTGCGGGCGCCGCTGCAACGGAGGTCGTAACCTTTACCCCCACACCTTCCGCTGCCTCCACGGCACCAACTCCGACGAGGCAACAGTCATCTACGGTTACTCCCGTCTCAAGGGAGGGCGTTTTCTCCGAGGACTTCGCGCGTGGGATTGTCAATCCGGCAGTCTGGCTTGCCTACCTCAGAGGCTCGGGGCCGGCAATTGCTGTGGCTGACGAACGAATGCAGATCACGATTCCCGCAACATCCTCCCACACTCAGACGGTGGGCAGCTTCGCGGCGGGGGCCGACAGCGTTTGCCAACTGACGGGTGAGTTTGATATGCAAGTTGACTACATACTAAACGCATGGCCGTCTCATAATGGCGTCAGGGTGGGACTAACCACAGGTTACACAAGGGCAGGAGTGGGGGCGGTAGAGCGCTTAGACTTCAACGGCGGCGAGGTATACGCCGCAGATTTTCTCGGCACTCAGGCGTTGACTAACACAAACGATCTTTCGGGCAAATTGAGGATGGCGAGGACCGGCACCACGATCACGGGCTATTACTTCAACCCCGGGACAGGCCAGTGGGTTCGCATCGGTTCCCATGACGGACCCGAGGCGAGCCGAGACGTGCCTTTTGGCCTCGGCATGTGGAGCCACTCTTGGGTGTTTGGACACCAAGAGGCAAGAGTAGCCTTTGACAACTTTATTGTTACCCGTGGGGAATTGGTCTGCGATGCCACGCCAACCTCAACACGGGGAATCTCACCTACGACAACAAGGGCAGGCACGCCAACTCTGGGCGCGATCACTACTCCCAGTCGGACACCGACCCCCGCTAGAACGTTGACACCGGCGCCTACCCAGACACCCACGTCTGTGCCGATTAGCAGACCGACCGCCACAGCGACCTCGGTCGACCAGTTGCCAGTAATTGTTAGACCCCAAGCGGAGCAGGTCTTCCAGGTTCGAGTCGGAGAGACCTTCTTTCTTCAAGTGGATGCGTATGACCCGGACGGCCAGGGGCTAGCCTATATGCTGCACGAATCGCCCACCGGCATGGAGTTGAATCCGGTGACGGGATCATTCTCCTGGCTGCCCACTTCTCCGTTCGTCGGGCAGCGTCTGAAGGTCGTATTCTCGGTGGCCGAGTGGCCGCCAGGCCAGAATCCCAATTACGGGCACGAAATTTACCGCACCTTCTTCGTAGACGTATTGGGTGGCGTCGCCAGTCCAACCTTAACTCCGACATCAACACCGGTCCCATCACCGGACCCGGTCGGTATCAGGGTTGTGGACCAAGAGGCACCGCATCTGGCACAGATCATTGGAGAGGCTAAACGTATCTTGGAGACAACCGAATCAAATGGAGCCCTGGCTTTAGCTGAAACGGCGAGCAATGGGATTCTCGGCATCCCCCAGAGTTTCCGATTCAGTATCAATCTTCAGCGTGGCATGAACGGAGTAGATGTCAAGTACCTTCAGACGGTCTTGAACCGGGACGGTTGCCGATTGGCGGACACTGGCCCCGGATCCCCGGGAAACGAAACGAGCTATTTCGGCTCCCTGACCCAATCTGCGACTGTTTGCTTTCAGGAAAAGTACTCACGGGAAATTCTCGCCCCTTGGGGATTGACCAATGGCACTGGAATCGTGGGTCAGACTACGCGCGCGAGATTGAATAGTACTCTTGCTGCAGTGTGGTTACCCGTTGATCCGCCGAAATCCCCAATAATCAAAATGCCCAGCGACCTGACGTTTCATAACAGCGACAGGGTAACTTTCTCTGGAACTGGAACAAAGTATTCCACCGTGTACCTGGAATGGGACGGGGGGAGTTGTTCCTCGTCCGATCTATTGTGCTCTGCTGTGGCTTCATCAAATGGGACGTGGGTGATAAGCAACGTGCCTGTCCGCGTCGGCATAAACCGGTACTCGGTATGGGCGACAAAAGACCGTAAGAGCAGCAGAAAGATTCAGTACTTCTATGACCGGTGGCCATCTTTCGACCAAATACAGTATTACTGGGCACAAGAGGTGTTTGGCAATCCCATCGCCAGAGTAGTAATAGGGCAGCCGGAGAATATAGCCGAATTCGCCGGGTCGCTGACTCTCGACGTCGTTGGCGTTGGAGATGTGCGGGATTTCACCGCCGAGGCATGGGGTCTCATCGTCCATGGCGATGGCGACATGACTGTCTTCGCGCTGTCAGGTGCGGGAATCATGACCACATTCATTCCGCAAAACGACGTTGCTCTGAGTGCACTGAAGAATACAGTTAAGGTAAGTCGTAGGCTCGGAACAATTGCCAATGTTGTTGAGGAAGCTGCGCTTCGTGTCTTTACTCAGGGCCGATTCTCGGAAGCCAGACCGCTTTTCAAACTCTCGCTGAAATTGCAGGGCAAGTCCGCGGCAGAACTTGATCTGTATCGATCTGTATTGAGGAGCCCAGAAGACGTGATGGCACTCGCCAAAGCAGTTGCCAAGCACGGAGACGACGTGATAGAGTATGCTTACAGGAAGGGGTTTGCCAACGAAGTGATGCGAGTGGACCACTTCCAGCGCCACGGTTCCGACTTTGGAGTAGAAGGTGTTCTGGAATACGAACTACTAGCAAAGACATTCCTGAACCGACCTTCCAGTAGCACGCTCATCACCAAGACGCGGGTCACAAACGGAGACATCGTACGGTTTGACACGACGACCGAGCACTTCGGAGTGAAGGCGTCGGACGGAACCATAAGGACCTTCTACAAACCGAACCCGGCTCAACACGGTTTCCCAACCAACTTAGACTACTTTAACGCTCAATAGGTGACATATGAAGCAACAACAAATAGAGGATTACGTATGTCGAATCTGCGGCTTCCTCAACAAGAATTCATTTTACGATGAATACCGTAATCCTTTGTATGAAATATGCCCTTGTTGCGGTGCAGAATCTGGATACGAAGACACTACGCCATCTGCAGTAGACAATAATCGACGTAAATGGATCCAGGAAGGATCTAGATGGTTTCATCCAGAACTCAAGCCCGACAATTGGGACCTTGAAGCACAGCTCCTTAGAATAGGGGTCAAGCTCAGTGACTACCGAACAAACTGAGCCGGTTTAATCAAGCGAAGGCTTCGGTCGAGAAAACGGATCTAGCGACTCATCGATGGGTTAGCGGTATTAGACCGGAACAATAGAACTTGGCAGGTTGGATTTGTATCCCTGAGTACAACTGGGGGCTTTTTCTATTGTGAATCCACATTAAAGCGGAACAAGAATTATGTTTTTGCTGCGAGGAGCAAAATACCTTCTCCTTGTTGTGAACGCGACTCGCTGACTAAGATGAATGTATGAGTACCCTAATGATGGAACCAGAGGACCAGCCCTGCGACGAACCTTCTCAAGACCTGATAGAGCTGGCAGCAGAGCAGCCGGCCAGGATATTCGTGGCGCAACTGGACTACGAGAGAGCACAGAGTAGGCGCAACGGGGAGAAACCAAGGGAGTCGTAAAGCTTCACATCCTTTCGCGCAACAGGAACGCCTGATCTCCTCAATGAACGGCCACCTCTGAGTTGGATATCCGGACAAACGCCCACTTCGCTTAAACCTTGACCTCTAACTCCAACGTGAGTTTGGGACTTTGTCCACGGCCTAAGGATGTTGTGATAACCGCCCCAAATCCCTATATCTCCCTCATTCCGTGGATAAGCATCTGTATCGTCCTTGACTTACCGAATCATCGGCGTCAAGCTAAAGATAGCAGCCAATCTATGGGAAGGAAATTCTGGGTATATAGTCAAGCTCTAATCCTGCTCGGGATGCTCATCCCGCTTTTTGCGTTCGCTGAAATCTTCCAGAGGGATCTTTCTTTTGGCCTTCGAAACGATCCGGACGTCGCCAAGCTCCAAGAGTTTTTGACGACAGAGAGGCTCTATTCCGGTCCAATCACGGGAAACTTCTTTTCGCTGACGTTACAGGCGATAAAGAAGTTTCAAGCTCGCGAAGGTATAGCTCCGGCGGCAGGCTATTTCGGTCCGACGACGCGGGCAAAAGCGAATCTATTGATAGGCTCTCAAATTCAAACTTCTGTCAAACAAGCCGTAAACGAGACCGGCCAAGCGCCATCTTCTTCTCGGATCGATAAAATCGCCGACAACAACATTGCTTTTCTTCGAAACCAGATTCTGCTTCTACAAGAGAAGATCGCCCTGCTCCTAAAACAACTCCAGGCCGCGAAAAGTACTTCTCCGCCAGCCCCAACCTTGACACCAACGCCGACAACAACTCCGAATCAATCATCTACTCCGACGCCGATAGCATCTTCTACTAGGGAAACGCCTGCTGTTGTTCCCGCG
This sequence comes from Chloroflexota bacterium, assembly GCA_023489135.1. The sequence goes on along the minus strand of JAMDCE010000412.1, from coordinate 10,946 downwards.
CCACCGACGCCCACTCCCGCGACTCCCGCACGGATAGATCTTAAGGTCAACGGCTCAGATCTGCCGATAGTTGTTCCTCATAACTCCAACGTGACGCTTTCTTGGACATCATCAAACGCAACAACTTGTGACGCGACTTACGATTGGTCTGGCCCCAAGCCTATTTCTGGTTCCGAGATAATCGACAAGATAACATCTAAGAAGACATATGGTTTAACCTGTATGGGTCCGGGTGGCCTAGATATGGATAATGTCACGGTAGACGTTGGCCGTCTTGAGATTTCGAAGACTTCAGACTCTCCCTCTGGAAGCATCGAGGCAAACAACTTCAACAGGGTTCTGTTGGCGAAATACGCCCTCAAAGCAGTTGGCGAAGGATTTGAGATCTCCGACATTACTCTGACAGCCGTTTCAGGGGTTAGTAACGTTGCTGGCGTCCAACTCGTGGTGGATGGTCGTCAGTTTGGAACCGAACAGAAATTAGACGCGTCCTCCACGGGGCTCGATACTACGATTTCACTGGGTCCCGCCGCCTTCACTGTCGCCTCAGATCAGACCAAGATTCTAGAAATCCGTGGCAAGGTTGGTACAGATATATTTCCGACAGGCGGTACACTACTGATCAAGCTGAAAGTTAACTTCTCCAGGTTGAGCTCAAAGGTAGCCGGCGTGAGTCCGGTGATTGACGGCGATACACTGGTCGTTATTCCAATACCAACTCCTACCGCCACGCCCACTCCAACTGCCACGGCAACACCCACCCCGACTCCCACACCGACTCCAACACCTACACCTTCACCGAGCACATCAGCAACCCCTATTCCCGTAATCGCTTTTGGTAATGGCGGAGTTGTGACTGAGGATCCGACACCAGGAGATCTTCCGGATGTCCCTAAATCAATGACTTCAGACGAATCCAACCTCTACATCGTTGGTAGCATGGCAGAATACAGTCCATCTAGGGGACTTCGCTCACAATGGCGAATAGAGAAACGAGACAAGATAACAGGAGCACTCGTCGGTGACTTTGGCGCGGGAGGAACAATAGTCAGCAATCCTAGCAGTCTCGACGATCAGCCGTTTGCTGTAGCTTCTGACGAATCCTATCTATATGTGGCAGGTTACGAAAGTTCGAACAGCAGTTATGGTAGCCGGTGGCGGCTAGAAAAAAGAGATAAGGAAACAGGAGCACTCGCCGAGGATTTTGGGAACAAGGGAATAATAGAGGTGGCCCCAAGGAGTAATCTTGAGGTCGCTTACAGCGTGGTTGTTGACAGTTCGTTTATATATATCGCCGGATATGACGAATCTGCAAACGGTTCAAGTTCGTGTCCTAGTGATGGTCAATGGCGCATAGAGAAGCGAGATAAAAAGACGGGGGCTCTGATTTCCGACTTCGGCAACGGTGGCGTAGTAACAAGTAACCAGCAGATTCCTGTTGGATGTGGCTCGGAGGTGGCTCACGCTATGGCAGCGGATAGTACATATATCTATGTAACAGGATACGAGTCGGCACGCGGCCACTTTCAGTGGCGTGTTGAAAAAAGGGATAAAGTCACCGGTAATCTTGTATCCGGCTTTGGCGAAGAAGGAATCGTACGTAGCGATTCGATCCTTGGCCAAGCCCATGCGATAGCCGTTGATTCCTCGGCAATGTATGTGGGCGGTTACAGTCTTATTGCTGACGAAGCCCGCTGGCGCGTAGAGAAGAGAGGGTTGACCACCGGCGAACTCATTGGCACATTCGGTAATAATGGTGCAATAACCGCAAACAGTAATTCGGAAAGCAAGGTCTACGCGATAGCTTCTGATTCTTCTGATATCTACGTCGTAGGTTACATCAATTCCCAATGGCATATCGAAAAAAGGGATAAAAGCACAGGCAACTTGGTTACTAGTTTCGGTGTCGAGGGAACTGTGGATAGCAATCCAAGCCGTTCCTACGATGTAGCCTACACGATAGTCTTGGATTCTTCACACTTCTATGTGGCGGGTAAAGACAACTCTCCCGACCCTTCAACTGAACAGGGGACTCAGTGGCGACTGGAGAAACGCGGCAAAGACACGGGTGATTTCTAGCTTTCGATCTTGGTCCAGCCGGAACCTCCCATCACAAGCCACGGAAACGGAACCACAGAACCAGCGCCTGAATACGCATCGCCAGTGCTTGAAAACAGTTATACCCCAAGGGACAACTCTTTGACCGCACGAGTTTCTCAAGACGGAAATAGCTCCTCTTGGAGTTGGATAGTCGGGCTTGGTATCTTAGGTGTTATCGGCTATTGGCTCCTTAAGAGAAAAAATAAGATGACTTCAAAACAAAATACATGTCGACTTTTTTCTTTGTGTTGATTGTAATTTCCATTGTCTACCTGACCATTTCCCAACGTATCGTCAAATTTGTTGTTGACAAACTCTTCGATTGCGTTGTCGCCACCGCCAAGGATTTGGCGACAAAACAAGAATATGAAAAGAGCACTCTCGCTCAAGAAACAGCAAATCTTGAACCAATCAGAGCTAAACGAAAAGATTTAGGATTCATTACCACAGTCATCGGCGTGGGAGAGGCTGTAGTTTTCGGGTCTTTCACGTTATTATTAGCCCACAAATATCGCGCAGATTTCTTTATAGAAATCACGACTCTTTTACAATCAATAGTTTTATGGGTTGGAGTAAAAACATTAGGAAATTATGGACAGTGGTCTGGCGCCGTCCTAGGCAGGGCTTGTTTTTACACATTCCTTGTAGGAACGTTCATCAATATTGTATTTGCTATCTTACTTGGTTTCGGATTAGCTTCTTCTCTTGGCTTCCTCTAACGATAAGTGCCATAAACCCAAAGTCGCTCTCTTGCGTAAGTGAGAGGGTTTGATTTACCTTAGAAGGCAAATCTACCTCGCTTGTGTCGACGTCAGGCTCATCCTATTCTGAAATTGGATGAACTCCAATATCGGGAACAACTCACCAGAGCCGCAAGCCTTTTCTCTCCGAAATTCTATTGATGCACCTTCTGAAGAAGCAAATGCCCTAGGCCAACACGAGGCGTCACCAACGGAAATTGCTGCCGAACGGGTTGTTAGTTTGCTTCTGCAACAATGCCTCACAGAACGAAGATCGAAGCGTAGAAGTAACGCACGCGACCACAACTGGAAATCTGACCTTCAAATGCCTGAAGGACTATGTTAATATTGATGAGAGTAGCTGTTTTTGTCACTTGCCGCAGAGAAACCCTTAAGCGAGGCTTTCTCGGGATTCGAGTCTTGACAGCGACTTTATTTCGGCTAATCTTTCCCTTATCGTTGCCATGTACTCGCGGTTTGAAAGGGTTATATAGAGTTTTGGATTAGGGCACCTGTATTTGCCGCAAGAGTCAATTCTTCCAGTCTTCCTTGTGGATTAATCATCTTGACAAACATTCAAATTACAGTAGCTTAAAGATACAAACGCCCCTATGTCTAAGGGGGCATAATTTAACTGTAAGAATTTATGTTTCTTATAGAAAAACTGATGCCCCCCAGCGCTTAAGAGTAGTTGTTTTGTCGGGGTGCCTGTCCCCTGTAAAAAAGGCGAACCAAAACAGTTATTTAACATCGGCTCGGGGGCAAAAAAATCCTGCCAATGCGGGAAATGGTGTTCAAATATGAAAAACCCATCCTTGCAGGGATGGCAGTTAGCTCGTCACCAGGAGCCAACCTGTAAAAGGCGACGAGTAACTGGCGTATTTATTAAGCGATGCATTGGAGAAACATGCTGAAGCTGCAACTTCAGCATGTTTTCTTTATTACGAGAAAAATGTCGAGATAATGTATTCAAGACCTGAAAATAGATGGATTCCAATACTAAGAACAACCCATTAAAAGAACTTTCTGTTGTTGGAGATTTTCTTGACGCATCTAACGAATTAGAACAAACCAAGAACCAACACGAGGCGTCACCAACGGAAATTGCTGCCGAACGGGTCGTTAGTTTGCTTCTGCAACAATGCCTTGCGGAACGAAGATCAAAACGCGAAGGCAACACTCCCAAGCACAATCGGAAAACTGACCTTCAAATACCTGAGGGGCTATGTTAATATTGATGAGAGCGACTAATTCTGTCGCTTGGCCCTTAACCAAGGCATTCTCGGGATTCAAGCCTCGACAGCAATCTTATTTCGGCTAATCTTTCCCGGACAGTGGCCATGTACTCGCGGTTTGCAAGAGTTATATAGAGTTTTGGATTAGGGCACAACTCACTTCTTATTATAACCTTTGCCTCTCGAACCAGATCGTCCAGCAAAGGCGTGGACACGGCCCTGACGATCTTTTTGTCCTGAACGAAGAACCTGTCCCAAAACAAGGCCAGGTAGTGTCTCTTTAACTCGTAAGAGGCGGACCGGTACCCCTTATGAATGTTCCTGGCGAGCTTGAGGATCTCCCGGATCAGATCGATGTCGTAGTCGTCTTGGTTGTCGAGCTCGTACAACTGGCGCTGGATCTCAAAGAGCTGTTGGTCGATCTTGACCCTGATCCTCTTGAAATCCTCGTCGGGGATCACGCCCGAAAGAAGCTTTTCCTCGGCAATACCTCTTTTTCGCTCAATCCCCATACGCCGGTTTAGCAGCGCCCTCCTTTTGGCTTCGGTCTCTTTCTTTTGTCGCCTGTAGATCTCGCTCAGCCTGGCCATCATAGAACGGACGAACGCATCGCTAAACTGGATCTCTTTGAACCTTTCTTCCACCTGCCTTTCCAGCCTGGAAACCTCCACGTTTTGCCCTTTGTTAGTATGCACTCTGTCTCTGCCGCTCTTGCCGTTAAAGTTACAGTGGTAATAGGCCACGTTGCCCTTGAGCGGATGCTTCTCGGCCGTGTACTTCCCGCCGCAGATGTTGCAGAAGACGAATCCGCCCAACAGGAACCGATGCTTTCTTCTCCGGCAGGCGTGCAGATTGTGGCCGTCCAGAATCTGGAGAATTCTCCGATGCTCCGCGAGGGTGATCATCGCCGCGTGCTTGCCGATTCTTTCCTGCCCGCGCCAGCGCACGATCCCCGCGTAAAAGGGGTTTCGCAAGGTGTGAGTCATAATACTGTTGCAGATCCTCTTGCCGGTCCTGGAAGTCAGGCCTTGCTTGTGCAGTATCTCGGCCAACTCAAAGGCGGAGTAGTTGCCGGTAAGGTACATCTTCAAGGTTTTTCTTACCAGAGACCACCGAGAAGGGTCCTTGACGATGATCGATTTGTCGTTGACCCTCTGGTTCAGGTAACCCAAAGGCGCCCAGCCGGGCAGCCAGCCTTTACTAAACCTCTCCTGCATGCCGCGGGTGGTTTTCCTGCGATTGAGGTCTGACTGGAACTGGTTGACGCTGGCCAGGATGGTATCGATCATCCTGCCTTCGGGGCTGTCGTCCAGCATGGGCTGGGCCACGGAGATGAGATTGGTGTTCTCCTTCTGCAGCAAGGCCCTGATCGTGAGGTGGTCTATGGTGTTTCTGGCCAACCGGTCCGTTTCCTGCACGATGACGGCCTGGATAGCTTTGTCGTGCTGGACCACGGTAAGCATGGCCTGGAGGGCCGGCCGGTCCAGATTAGTGGCACTTCTCCCTTCGTCACGGTAAACGGCCGCTACCTCGTACCCGTTTCTTTCGGCGAAAGATCGGCAGTATTGTTCCTGCGTATCAAGAGAGATCCCCTTTTCCGCTTGTTCCTCGGTCGATACGCGGCAGTAGATTAAGGCTTTTTGCATAGTTGATTGGCTAATAACGCACGAGGACCTTGATCATAATTTTCTCCTTGAAGTTCTTGAAAGGGTTCTGGTACTCGATGAACTTGAATGCAGCGAGTATTTCCAGGGCGCAATGTATCACCGGCGGATCGTGCTGGAGGAAATCGGCCAGAGTGTCTACAGAACATCTGATTTCTTGGGTTTCGTAATCCGCCAAGGCTATGAGTTTAGCGTGCAGCCTGAACCAATCTGGCATCGAGCGAGAGAATTTTTTCATATAGAATATGGTGCACTCTTTTGATGGCGTATAGTTTTTCATATGTTCTCCTTAGTCATGATCCCGGTAGCATCTATTCCGCGATTTGTCCACTGCTTGCTTACTTTCATCTTTAGCTCCACCTTAATCGAAGTTCCCGGCCGCGAAAAGCTGGGAATACCTGCTTTCCAAAACAAAAAGGCCGCCCAACAGCGGTCGAGTTCGCTTCCTTCGACAAGTAAGGCTCGATGTATTCCAAAATCATCCTTCTGGGGGCACCAAAGAGGACGTTTTCGAACAGATGGTGAGCTTCACCCTTTTCAGGGCAATATGGGACGACGAAAGAACTTATTCGGTTGTTTACGGAAAAAGCCGAGATAGTCCGTACCATGTGAGAGGTTTAGATTGAGCGTGGAAGCACACGAGATAGCAGCCAACAACCGAACAAACAACAAACGTCATGTGATACTTACGGTGAAACTATCTTCTGTCAGCACTTTTCCGTTTGCGAGTTCTATCCAGCGCACCCGATAATGCCCTATGCGTGCTGGATCGAATGTAACTGTGATCCCAGCGCGAGAGTCAATTATCTCTTCCTGGCTGACTACGAGTATCTCCGTGCCGAATTGATCAAAGAACACCTCGTACATTGTGCTCAGAGGCAAGGGCAAATGGTCCCCGATGGGGCGTAGGGTGATCTTCGTGCTCTCCCCGGGTCTGGGGTTGTCTGGGAAGACAGAGGATTGCCAGTGCACCTGATCTAATGCGATATCTGACGGCGGAGGAATGTGCGGGGCGACGCCCTGCAGCGGCAAACGGTGGACAGGGGGTCCATGGTGGTGGCGGAGGCAGCACCTAAGGACGCACAGTATTCCATCTTGGCGGCACATTTTGGTGCCGCCCAGGTAGAGGTTGCCCCAGCCCTGAAACAGGTATCCTTTGCTGCCAGGCAATGCGTCGAATGCACTGGCGGGGCCACCAGTGTATTCCTGGGTCTCTCGGCACGAGCCCTTGAAGTAATCGTCCATCATCTTCGCAAGTCCTGCTAGTTTACCTACAGCACTCGTGTCCACCAGCAGTAGCGAGAATACAGGATTGAGGAACGTGTGCCGATTGTAGAAGTTGCGAATATCCTGCTTCGTAATGCCTCCCGGATCCGCCGCTTTGCACTCTACCACCGCGATCTCGGAGTTTCGCACGGCCACAACGTCGTAGTCGTTGAAATCAACGCCCTCCAAGCGAACTCCGTGAGTTGCGCGCCAATGAAGTTCATTGTTGAACTTATGTGCGACGTACCACTCGAGCGTCGGCCCAAAGCTGTCGACATCAACAGCGAGGGACCACCTACCATCTTGGCACTTGGCAAGCCCTACGCTCCTGCGGCTAAGCACGGTCAGGTATTTTTGAAGCTTACCCAGATCGCAGTCGAGTTTGGCACCGAGGTGATCCTCGGCGAATGGGCCGTCGGATTTCTTGTCGATAAGGTAACGAAGCAGTTTGCGGAACTCGTAGCTCTTTAGACACGCTATGTACTCGCCAGAAGACGAAAATCCCATTTCGTGTCTTGGAAGCAGGATTTCATCATGCGGCTGGCTGTACTCCAGCAGGCCGAAGCCTTGCGCTTCCAAGGCCTCGTACACAGTTTCGCTTGCCGTCTTGTAGCCTTGGCTTCCATAGTACATTTGCTCGGGTCTCCAATCGGGTGCTGCTTGAGGGTATGATGTTCTCCAAATAACACGGGGGTCCTCATAATCGAAGCGAGGGCCAGCCCCCACCAATCGCTCACGATCCTACTAGCAGCTGCCTCTCTGTTAGGCGAAGCTCTCACGGGCTAACGGGAGCAGGATTGCTCGCGATATACCACCTACCGTTGACCTTTCGGAGGATGTAGTACTGAATTGGGGTGTACAGGTTAAGCTGGTCGGCCTTCTGCTGTACGACAACTTCAGTGCCACTTTGGGCCTCCACAAGGGGTTGGTACCATATTTCGCCGGTCTCGGCGAAGGCTGTGTTGCGATCCCGCGTCATCGATAACTTGTTTATTAACAGGGCACGACTCGCGGTGTCAGCCAGACGTCGATCTTTCGCCCTGAACACCTCGACATTCTCGACTATCTGCCGCAGACGATCCCCGCCCTTCTGAATCGGCAGATAATAACGCTCCAAGTCGGCTGATCGGTCGCTCTTGGGTTGCTTGTACCATTCCAACTCCAACTCGGTCCCCTTGAGGATCAACTACCTGATTCTCCTCGACGGTCCGAGCATCGTTCCACTGCAAGAGCAGAATCACGAGGCTCACGAACACGACAGCGCTAACGCTCGCGACGAGTATTTTCAACAGCGACGATTGGCGCTTGTCGATGAGGACGCCCGCGCACCCAATTACGGTGGCGCATAAAGCAACAGCAGCGATCACTATTTGGACGCTCGAAGCCGGCATCCGTTGCCCCTTACTCCAACTAGCCGACTAATCGGAAGTTCCCTGGCACAGCCGCACTAGGTAATTCTATACCCTGAGCCAAACGCTCTGCAAAACGAACGTGACTATTGAGTCCTAACCCGATTCTTGAGATTTCGGCACGAGACCCGTGGCTCGCTAAGGCTAAACTAAGGCTAAACTCGCGCAGTCCAGAATGCTATCTTCCGCTACCTCTCGGCAGTCGCTTCGCCTTGAAAAGCGATTCTTAGAGGAGATTGACTTGGAGGCAGCTAAGCATTATCATTGCAGCGCGTCAACCAGCAATTATGAGCCTCCCGTGGCTGGGGGAGGTGAAGCAGGGTGGACAGTGGGGATGGGCCATTGAGAGGCGCCTGATTCGGGGCGCCTTTTGCGTTGCTCCTCTGGAGGCGGCACGATGACAAGGATCCAGTTCACCTTGTTTCAGACATTCCTGGCCTTGTTGATTGCGCTAAGCACCCTTGGCTGCGGCTCTGCCACGACGAAGCTAACAACGAGCCCGACAGTAGCTCCTTCGCCGAGTGCAATCGCTAAAGCTTTGGACATTCCCACGCAAGCCCCGAGCCCCACTGCAACCCCCACGGCAGAGCCTTCTGCCTTTGTGGTCGGAAACACTGGAGGGGACGGGGTTTACATACGCCGCACAACGGCAATGGCTGACCGTATAAAGGCTTGGCCAGACGGCACCACGATGCTATCAGCCGGCCCTGATCGAGAGGCAGAAGGCAGGCTCTGGCAGAATGTAAGAGATCCTGACGGCACGCTCGGGTGGGTGCCAGCCGAGTATCTTTTAGCTGTCGGTACTGCTGGTGCGTCCGCTCCCGCGGCTTCGGCAACGAAGATTCCGGTGAAGGCACTGGCTACATCAACCGCACCTGCTACGAAAGCAGCATCCAAGCCCACTCCCGCCCCATCGGTTCATCCTCCTGGAGCAACGGCACTGTGCCGCGACGGCACCTACAGCTATAGCCAAAACCGGCGCGGTACCTGCTCGTGGCACGGAGGCGTAGCGCAATGGCTATACTAGTTGCTAACAAAATTGCCAACCAAGGGGGGACCGGATGGCATATAGGTTTCGCGTAGCATCGGTCACGCTCGGCAAGACTGGAACCCGCTTCGGTGTCAGGAATAGATGCGGCGGCGAGTCGATTCCACCTGAGCCATCCTGCACTGTGCGGGATGGCAGAACGGGACGCAAGTCAGTGGAAAGGATTGAACCTTTGTTACTATCCGATTCGGGCCATTCCGATGGTTCTGGCGAGCCCTGTCGAGCACTGGATCATCGCGTGAACTGCCGTGGACAATGAGGCACTCTTGAGGGATTGATATGGCGGGTTGGATTCGGCAGGTCCCCGGGTTTCGCTCCGGCAAACTGTGGAAAAGTGCCTTGGCGATTGTGGGATACCTCACCATAGCGCTTTTCATCGTGGCTGGCCTCAATGGCTCCACTGCTAGCCTTGTGCTCGGCCTTGAAGCCCTTGCAGCGACGTTTCTCGCAACGAACGCCTTAGGGTTGCGTTCGCGTGTTCCTCTCCTGAATTCTTCCAGCAAGCTTGTAGCCGGCGTAGGGTGGGTCGTAGTTACGATCCTTCTCGTGTCGATTCTGGCTTCTGCTGCCCCAACGACGAAGGAGCGCTCAGAGGTTGGGGCGCAACCTTCCCCCGTCGCCGTAGCCAGGTTAAGCACGCCAGAGGCCACTGCGGTCCTTTCACCACAGATAGCCCCAACTCAGATCCCGCACACGACTCCAACTCGGGTGACACCCGCCAGCATCGTTGCGGCAGTACCTACGTCTGCGGTGGCGGTTCCAGCAGTATCGAAGGCCCAAGCCGCCACTACGCCTACTGCTACGAGCTTCCTCATTCCTGTGATCGAGGTGGTTGACGGCGACACGCTCAAGGCGCAAGTAGCTAGTCGCGTTGAGTCCGTTAGAGTCATCGGCATCGACACTCCGGAAGTGGTTGATCCCCGCAAGACGGTTGAATGTTTCGGGCGCGGCTTTTCGTCCTGGCCTCGGCCAAAGCCAAGGAGTTGCTCGGCGGGCAGCAGGTTCGGCTCATCTTAGATCCCACCCAAGGCGACCGAGATAGGTACGGCCGGTTGCTCAGCTATGTCGAGATTGGCGACCGTACCGACTTCGGGCTCTGGATGATTCAGAACGGCTATGCCCACGAATACACCTACAATATCCCGTACCAGCGCCAAGCCGCGTACAAAGCTGCGTATGCCGAGGCAAGGACGAAAAGCGTTGGCTTATGGGCCTCAGAGACCTGCAACGGCGATACGAAGCAGGCTGCGGTCCCACGAAGTCAAACGGCAGGCTCTCCTCCGGTTGGTCTGGCGTTGCAAGAGGCTGCTGCCCCAACTCCAACGCCAAAGCCTGTCCCAACTGCGGTACCCTCACCGACGATCCCACCCAGCCCGACCGCCGTGCCGACCAGGGCACCTACTGCTACCAGCACGACTGTGACTGAAGGGCAACTCGCCCTCGATATCCTTTCCGTCACCTCTCCAGTCAGGCCTGGAGGCCAA
>JAMDCE010000384.1 GCA_023489135.1 Chloroflexota bacterium | reverse complement strand
CGGATCCAGTACTATACCCCAGCAGGCAAGGGCTTCCCGGCCGATTTCCGCTGCTGCGATACGGGCGCGCCCCACGTCGCCGTGACCGTGCCGGATATGGCGGAGGCCTACGAAGCGTTGACGGCCGCCGGCGTGAAGTTCACCTCGCCCCCGCAGGAGGCCGATGCCGGCGTCTTCGTGGGCTGCCAAACGGCCTACTGCTACGACCCCGACGGCATCGTGGTGGAACTGTGGCAAATGCCGAAGTAGCGACGAGCGTTGGCAGGTTGGAAGGTTTCCAGGTTTGAAGGTTGGAGCAGTGCAACTTTCCAACTTTCAAACCTGTCAACTTCCCAACCCCACTCAAGCTTGCCAACTTCGTTTCAAATTGACTGAGCTGGGGATATTGGCTATAATAAATCTCAGCAAGTCCTTCTTGTCCCTGTAGCTCAGGCGGACAGAGCAACTGCCTTCTAAGCAGTGGGTCGGGGGTTCGAGTCCCTCCAGGGACGCCAATTCCTCTTTCACCTAAGCAAGATCAAAATCCTTAAAGCATTTCTCCCCCTGGGCGGCCAACCAGAGCGGAACCCCGGAATCCTCTGCAGTCCGTAAGCCCCATGTCCAAAGTTGGCCCAGTTGGGTCTTTACAAATGCCGTGTATTGTTGATAATAGCAGGTAAGCTTGGGCTTGCTTGCATCCGTTATTGCGGCAACAGCTACATCAAAGACTCGACTGTCCCTTATGCCTGATTGAGGTGGCCAGCCCTCTTACATAGCTTTTCAACTGCCGCTTCCAAATTTCTCCATCTTCTTCCTAGCCCGGAAGCAAGCAGCATTCTGGAGTCGCGCATTTCGGAGTCCGCAGAGGTTTCTGGACGCCGAACAGCTGCGCTCTTGACCGATCGAAGGGGCAGAGAAAGACAAGGTACAGGCTACGTAACGAGATTAGCTTCAAGACCCTATTCCTGGAAAAGGAGGTAGCGAAGACTGGGCAAGAGGGGGAATTGGGCCCGGCATGGTCAATTCAACGTCAAACAGTATTGACAAATCGTGCCTCGTCGGGTATCATCCCGCAGTGGCATTCACAACAAATATGTTGTATTGGCACGCTTCTTGCAACGTCCTCTTGAGATAATTGATGCGGGAAGTTCTAAAAATACGTTTATACAGAACTGAAAGAGGCGAATGCCCCATCCTGGAATTCCGTGACAAGCTTGAGAAATCGGCACCGAAGCACCTCAGAAAGGTCCGCGCTGCTATTTATACAGTGCTCGAAAAGCCGGAGTCGCGAGTGCCAGATCTGTTCAAAGACATAGACGACGACCTCTTCCAAATCCGCGCTGATCCCTACCGCATCATCTGTCACTTACGCCACAATCCGGGGATCTTGGTACTCTTGGACGGTGTCACGAAAAAGGCTATGAAGATACCAGATAATCGGAGGCAGCGGGCTATCCATTATCTGAAAGACTACTACGAAAGGTGTCTAGGCGATGAAAGTGAGTACGAAGAACAAGCGAGTTTTTGAGTCTTTGGACCCACACGAGCAATGGTCGCTGAAAGCGGATAGTTTCTTTATTGATCTAGTTGTCCAACTTCATCAACTTAGGGAAAAGCGAGGCCTTACGCAAGCACAGTTGGCTGACTTGGTTGGAACCAAGCAGCAAGTCATTTCGCGGATGGAGAGCCCTGGATACGATAGACACAATCTATCTACTCTTCGGCGTGTCGCTGAGAAACTTGGGGCTTTCGTCGACGTAGTCTTGGTGCCAGAAGAGAAATACGAAGGATATCTTGATTGGCGATATCAGCCAGTCTTGATGGAGGCATCCCCCCGCTCCACACAATATGAAGAGGATGTGGTCGTAGAATCGTCGTTTTGCTCCGAGCAGACGATCACGTCGGTTCAGGTCAAGTTCGAAAAGTTTCCCGATGCTCATTGGCCAAGAGGTGGGTTCACCACGTACTACTGGAAAGAGGATCAGACAGCTCCTCGTGAGAAGAAGGCGGTAGCGTGACAGAATCGGACAAAGCTCTCACATTCAACGAACTGCAACTCATCAACGTAATTGTTGATCGAATCTCCTTGCAGAGCAGATTTGATATTGATCCTCCGCCCCCTGACAGTAACATCGAATGGAAAGTGGAACGAAGGGTAAGCCACCGTCTCAGCGCACCGAATGAATTACGGATAAAGTTAGATGTCATCCTTGACTATAATGAGGGTTCTCCCAGACCGTTCGAGCTCGAGACTTCTGTCATTGGTATCTATCAGTCCCGTGAGCCCATTGACGAGAAAGATATTCCCTTTTATGTCAGCACGCACTCGGTGCCTTTGTTATGGCCTTACGTTCGAGAACTGGTATCAAACCTCAGTTCGCGAACTGGGGGGACCACCCTAGTCTTACCAACACTAAGTGTGCAACTTCCTCGCCAGTCTGGGGCCGAACTGTCGCCCACGGGCGCGAAGGAGGTTAAACCTAGAAGAAAGACCAGGGCGGTGAGAGCGCAGAGTCGGCAAATGACCACTGAGGAGGGATAGGAAGACTGCACGCCCTTGTTCCAACCAAATGGCGAGAAAATGGGCCAGGGAATTAGGAAAGAAGGACCAGTGGAGGAGAGGGATCCATGACAGGATCCCTCCCGCTTCGTATGCTTGGTTACTGGGCTCGCTGCAGGTACTCGATTACTCGCTGGCCTCGCCATTGGTCAGCATATCCGGGTACTTTCTGTAGGCGTGGTGACAACGGACCCTGAGCTGCTCGTCTGATAGCCCGAGACGACTTTTCCCTATGGCAAAGATTGCCTTGATCTGCGCCTCCGTGGCCTTGCCGTTCTTAATCGGTACAGGACCGGCCTTTTCCGCCATAGGAACGTGGCCAGGCTCGTGATCAGCGTTGAGATCCTCGTCCAGCTCCTCCACCGCAACCGTACCCACGTTTACCGCGTCTCTTAGTGCTCTGGCCTGGGCTCTGGTCTCGGCCACCCTTATCAAACGGTTTACCATGCTGTCCTTGACGCTCACCGGGCTGGCGTCGCCAATCCCGCTCAAAATACCCTTCTCCGTCTCCACCTCGCCTGAGCAGATGGCTACGTTGCCATTGCTCTCTTCCGGCGCCTGGATCAGCATAGTGCTGATACGTTTGAGCCCATGGGTGTGGGCTTCCTCCATCAGACCGGCGTACAAACGAGTTGCTTACCCTGCCTCTCGATGGTCCATTTGTATTGATTACGGGTGTACTGAGTGCTATGATGGCGCCGGAAAATGGATGGTAGCAATGGCGCGATTGGAGGTCCCAAGACGTCAAGAGTCACTGAGTCAAGAGATGCAGGCAGGAAAGGCGGCATTAGCAAACAGTACCATTTTCCTGATTGGAGCCAGCACAAATACCCCGTGCCTTGGCGTAATACGCCGTATATGCGAGGCTTTGGGGGTGTCTCGGAAAGAGGTTGATGAAGACGAAGCGGCTTGAATTCTGGCCCTTAACAAAAGGGGAAGAGGGGGAGCGAAGCCACTAGTTCATCGGCTTCGTTCTGAGGACCGGGATGTCATCCATCAAAGATATCGTCGAAATGCTGCAGGCTTTGGCAACCGTCGTCGCAGTCATCGTCGGTGGTACTTGGGGCCTCAGGGTTTATTACCAGAAGAGACAGAAGTACCCCCGCGCCAGTCTTGAGCATTCCGTTATGTGCAAGCCGCTTGCTGGCAAGGTGTTGTTCCACGTAACCGTGGTTGTCCGAAACACCGGCGATGTACTGCTTTCGTTGGTCTGGTCACAGACTAGGGTTCAACAGGTGCTTCCACTCATTCCCCAAGTTATGGCTTCTATCGACAATAGCTAGGTAGAGACTGCG
>JAMDCE010000396.1 GCA_023489135.1 Chloroflexota bacterium | reverse complement strand
CCGAGATCGTACGCCATAGCTGGAATTCTCCTTGCACAGGGTGCATCTACTTGCTACGCCAGACCAGTCGGATCGATGATCTCCTGTGCCATCCCATTGGATCAGTGGATGGCCGAGAGTATGCCGTTAAGCCCTCTGTTCCTTGTCTCCTATTTGCGTACCCGGCGGCGGGCTCTGTGACTCCTTCGTCTTCACAAAGACGAGGTCAACAGGCTCCGTCGTCACGTCTATGCCACCCTGCTCGTTGCGCTTGACGATCACCCGTTTCAGCCACTTCTCATTATCCGTGACCGGGAAGTCTATTCTATGGTGGAAGCCTCGGCTCTCTTCACGCGCCAGGGAAGCTGCCAGCATCATCTTGGCGACCTTAACCATGCTCCTGACTTCGTTAGCTTTGACCAGTTCGTGGGCCGAGTTAGCGGTGAGCTGTGGGATCATCTCGGCCTCAATTTCCTCGATCCTCTGCCAAGCTTCTGCAATGGCCCCCGGGGCTTTGAGGTAGGCTACCTGGTAGGGAACGATGGCGTTTTGGATACGATTCACGACTTCTTCAGAGGAGTAGCCGCGCAGGTTCGTGACGGGACCCAGCCGACGCTGCAGGATTTCTTTGACCCTCGCCCTGGAGATCTCCCCCGGCCCCTTATCCGTCTGGACAAAGGCTGCCGCGTGGCGGCCTGCCAGATCGCCGGAAACTGCCGTATAGCTGATGTTGATGCCTCCGAAGGTGTAGACGCCTTGCGGCCCCATCCAGCAGATGTCGCCCGCGGCGTACAGGCGTGGAACGCTGGTCTCACACTTGAGATTGACCCTGAGCCCCCCACCCGCGCCGGCCGTTCCCCTAAACGCCGGTATCCATTCCACCTTCTGCTCGAAGGGAACGATTCCTGCCCGATCCCACACCTTGAAAGTCTCCGGCAGAATCGCCCGGCAGAGCGCACGATCGGCCTCCGAAGCGCTGGTTGCATCGAGGTAGATGGGACCGCGGCCTTCCTCGATCTCCCGGCAGAAGGACACTACCAGATCCTGCAGCCTCGCGCGGCTGCCAAGAACCGGGCTGTACTTCCACATAAACTCCTCGCCGAGGCCGTTGAGGAACTTCCCGCCGACGCCGACGTATAGATTGAGACCGTGGATGTCGTAATCCTTGGCCACGGTGTTGGAGTAGAACTGCTCCATACCTGTAAAGCGCGCGCCGACGTCGAAAGCGGCTGCTTGCAGGTCTCCTGTGAGGTTACGATGGCCAATGTACACCGATCGGAAGCAACAGCCGGATGCCGCCACAATGGTCGCCTTGGAATTGAAGAGGTATGTGTCGGCACCCCGATAGCCAAAGCCCAGGGCCCCCTGGACTCCGCTCTCGTCTCCCAGGAGGTCGGTCACCATGACCCGGTCGAGGATTTTGACTCCCTCCTGCGACATCTTACGGCGCATAGTCTCCATCATAGGCAGGGAATTGATCATATTGTGGCGCGTGTGTATGTGACCTCGAGACCGTCGGCGCACAAAGCGGCCGTCTTCGTCGTGCAGAAACACTGTCTTGCCGTAGGACCTACCCCACGCGTCAATACTCTTGGCTACGCGGAGTTGGTTCTCGAAAAGCTGCTTGCACCAGAGTTGGTCATTGAGGTATTCACCGGCGTGGACTATCTCCTCCATCCATTGCTGGAGATCGTCTTCCTCCGGATCGAAGGCGGTGAATATGCCGGCGGCAAAGGTGCTCTGCCCGCTTCTCGAAATCTTGGACTTGTCCACGATCACTACCCATGAATCGCCACCCAGAGTCTCCTTGGCTGCTACTGCTGCCAGGCATCCTGCAAGTCCACCACCTATTATCAGCACATCGCAGTCTATGGTCTGGTTTACTTCCTTCAAGTCGCATTCCCCCTTTTTTCACTATTGCATCTTGTGAAAACACTGGACCGTCCGCCAGGAACGTAGGGGCGAACGGCGTTCGCCTTCGGGGCTGGGGTTGGGCCAACCTTAACGCAAAACGCCGTAAGCGTGCGCAACGAGCTGCCCTTTGTTGAGTTAGCCATCTGGCACTTTGTCTTCTCTTTCGATACGCTTGCGACGGGAGCCCGAGACGCCGGCAACAGGACGCCAAAACGGGTTGAGGATACTATTCTATTGAGATCGAACTGAGCATTCTCAGTCGGCAATGTCTTGATCGGCGCATCGCTGACAAGGCAACCCTTTGTGCGGAGGTCGAAGCCTGGCAACAGCGCCGCGACGCTCAGCCAGGCAAGGTCGATTGGCAGTTCACTACGGATGATGCTCGTATCAAACTCAGACATCTTTACCCATCAATTAAGGAGTGATGGAGTACTAGGCGGTGAGACTGTGTCTCCGCGCACTTCTTGATCCAGACGCATGTCTAAACAAATGGCGCTGCTCTGCCCTGAGGTCAGTGTACGCTACATTTTGCATGCTGCATTGCACACCGGGTTACGTAGGAGGTGATTGACTGACGGTTTGATTCGCTGGCTTATTTCACTATGGGAAATCCCTTTTCTGCTGGGCACATATTAGCACGTGGGCTGTGGGTTGTCAAGTGCGCGATATGACTCATAATAAGTGTTACCGAAAGGGGTATAGTTGCCTCACAAATACTGTTACCGAACGCTGGAGGCAACATGACCCGAAACAGCATTCGCGAGTACGCTCAGGCCGTGCGAGAGCGGTATTTCAAGGCCGGCAAGAAAGATAAGCAGGCGATGTTGGACGAATTCTGTTGCACAACCCACTATCACCGCAAGGCGGCGATCCGCTTGTTGAGGCACCAACCCCTCCACAGCCCCTCCCGTCGCGGTCGAAAGCCTAAGTACGGTCTTGGCGTCATCGAGCCGCTCAAGACCCTCTGGGAGGCCTCTGACCGCATATGCTCCAAGCGTCTGGTGCCTTTCATTCCCGAACTCCTGGAAGCCCTGGAGCGCCACGGGGAGATCAAGGTGCAAGGACAGCTGAAATCATACCTGCTTGAGATCACTCCCTCAACCGTCGACAGGCTCCTTCGGCCGTTCCGCAGCAAGGGCCTTCGCCGACCCTACAGTCAGACTCGCTCCTCGTCTACGATCAAGGCTCTAGTTCCGATCCGGACCTTTGGTGAGTGGCACGACGTTACTCCAGGCTCGGTGCAGGTAGATCTGGTGATGCATTGTGGGGAAAGCACCGGGGGATTCCACCTAACCACGCTGGTTGTCGTAGACGTAGCGAGCGGTTGGACTGAATGCCAGCCTACTTGGGGCAAGGGCCAGCAGCGAGTGAGAGGGTCGATGCACGAGATATATCGAAGGCTGCCTTTCGTCTTAGGTGAGCTGCACAACGACAATGGTGGGGAGTTCCTCAACGAGCAGTTGTATCCCTGGTGCAAGCGCCACGGGATTCGCCAGACTCGTGGTCGGCCCTACAAGAAAAACGACCAGGCCTATGTGGAGCAGAAGAACTGGTCGGTGGTGCGTCGCACCATCGGCTACGACCGCTACTGCACGAAGATCGCCTTTGCCCAGATGAAGCAGGTGTACCGACCGCTGATGCTATACGTGAACTTCTTCCAGCCGTTACGCAAGCTGGTCGGAAAAGATCGCCAGGGAGCAAAGGTGAGCAAGCGCTACGACAAAGCTCAGACTCCATACCAGAGGCTACTGGCGGCAGGGGTGCTAGGAGAGACTGAGCGCAAGGCCTTGCAGGAGCAATACCGGAGCCTGAATCCGGTGGAATTGCGAGCCCAAATCGAAAGGGAACTGGAGGGACTTTGGAAGCTGGCCGAGAAGCCACAACCCGTCAACTTGAAAAGCAAACGAGCAAAGGAGCCTACGGCATGTGGATAACCTGGAAGG
>JAMDCE010000358.1 GCA_023489135.1 Chloroflexota bacterium | reverse complement strand
GCAGGGGATATCAGGTGGGAATTCCCTCGTCTAAGATCAGCGCGGCAGCCCACGCGGGATGATTAGTACGCATCGTAAGGTCCGAGATATCCTCGCCTTCGTCGATTCCCAACATCCTACGCGCAGCCCCGTTCAAGTAAAGCGTATGGCCCTCGACATCGGCAGTGGCGACGAAGTCGGAGGTTGCCTCGAGTATTGCCGACATTCGCGCCTGAGCCTCTTCCGCCTGCTTGCGCTTCGAGATGTCGGTGATCATCGCCAACGATCCGGCGTACCGCCCATCTTTATCGAAAATGTGATTCGCGGATACAATTGTCCACAGGACGCTGCCATCCTTGCGCCGGAACCTAAGGTCGAACTGTTCCTCGCCGCCCTGGCGGCGATGCTTCGCGGCAGGCTCGGCAATGGCCAGCCCCTTCTCGTCCATAAATGCTGCCAATGGCTGGCCCATCATCTCATCGACGGCGTAACCGAGCATCTCGGCCATCTTGCCGTTGACGAAGACCGTCTTGTCCTCGGTATCGATTACCCAGATGCCTTCCGCCGCGGTCTCGACGATGCGCCGATAACGCTCCTCGCTCTCCCGCAGCGCTTCCTCTGCCTGCTTGCGCTCGGTGATGTCCATGCCGTAACCCAAAGCTGCCCTTCTCCCCTTGACCCGGATCGAGACAAGCTTGTCCATAACCCACCTGATATCCCCTGCTTTGTTGACAACTCGGTATTCGAAAGGAGTGGACAGTTCTCCCTTCAACATCCTCACCGCGTTTCCCCTGACCACACTGACGTCCTCGGCCAACACAAGCTTGAAAGAATCCGCGCCTACCATCTCGCCATCGCTGTATCCTGTAAGCTTCTGGAACTCAGGATTGACGAATTGGAACTTCCCATTCTGGATTAGGTAAACGGCAATAGGAGAACTATCGGATAGGATCCTGATTAGATCCTCTGCTTGCTTGTGAGATGTGATGTCAACCTCGTACCTGACCTTGGATGGCCGCGGTGTTTCTCGGGCTTCGTTCTCATCCATTTTGCGCTTTTTCAACCCACCTCGAAGCGACAATTGGCGAATATCACTACCATCGCATAGCGCCAAAACTGCCATTCCGACTACTAGGATGACGAGGGAGCAAGCAGCATCGAGAAAGTTACCAGTATAGTAGCATTGAGTGGCTGCCTAGTCAATCCTCGTAGCCGCTCCAAAAGCGGCAGATTGCTCACCGAAAGGTTGGCGCTGGTTACAGCGGACGTGCAGGGCAGACTCGATCTAAACGTGTAGCCCAGCCACTTTACATTATGGGAAATTGGTCACTCAAGGTATTTACACAGGGTGCAACATAGATTATAATGGGCGCGTTAATGAGTGACCACTCACTCATTTGCTGACGTCTACCGGAGGTCGTTATGGTGGGAACCCGCAACCGCCGTGCGAATGAAGCGAACCGCATTAAGCAGAGAACGTCGCAGATCCTCGATGCTGCCGCGAGGGTCTTTGCTCGCAAGGGATTTCACCGCTCGACCACCAAAGAGATCGCTGCCGAGGCCGGAGTGGCTGAAGGCACCATATACAACTACTACAATTCTAAGCAAGACCTCATTATCGCGATGGTCGCCAAACTCGCCTCGGAAAGCCTTTTCGCCATTGTGGCGAGGGCTGATACCATGGACGCACGAACGTTCCTTACGGAATTGCTGCGGGATCGCCTGACTCTCTTTGACCGCAATCGCGAGATCGCTCAGGTCATTATTTCGGAACTAATGGTTGATGGCGACTTGCGAAGACGCTATTTCGCCGATGTCATCGCCCCACTCGCGCAGCAGATGATGGCCTATTACGCCAGGCGCGTAGAAGCGGGCGACTTTCGGCGCGTCGATCCCCGCATCGTGTTCCCGGCTATGGTGGGGGCCACGTTCTTCACCGGGTTGGCGATCACGGGCGAGCTTCCATTACCCTCAGAAGCCCCTGCGTTGTCCAGTCGGGAGGAGGTTATCGCCGAATTGGTCGACTTCTTCCTTCACGGAATCGGCACAAACTAGAATGGAGGTTTGAAGGTGGCTCACGGTCCATCCCCAGCAAAGGCACTTAAAGTCGTCGTCGCCGCTGCGGTGATTGCTGTAGGCGTTTTTTCCTGGACCTATTACGGCGGACTAACGAGTCCAGACGCTAATGACGTAATGGCATCTGGAACGATCGAAGCCGAAGAGATCGCTGTTTCCGCCGAGGTTGGGGGCCGCATAGACCGAATGAGCGCCGATGAGGGTGACAGGGTCCAGGACGGCGATGTGCTGGCGGCTCTCGACACAGCGTTGACCGAATCTCAACTGCGGCAAGCGCGGGCCGCGGTTGACGTCGCCAAAGCCAGTCTCGCGGTCATCGAGCGCGGGCCTCGGGACGAGGATATCAGGCAGGCGGCGGCGGCGCTTGCCCAGGCTACCGCGCAGAGCGATTCTGCCAGGAAAGCCTGGGAGAACGCCAAAGCAATGCTTGAAGACCCCCAGGACTTGAACGCCAGAATCGATGCGGCTGGCCCCCAATTGGAATCGGCCAAGGCCAAGCTTGATGCTCTGCTGGCAGGGCCGACGAAAGAACAGATAGCGGAGGCGGAAGCGGCCCTGCGCGCGGCACGGAATCAGCTCTACGCGGTCCAAGCATCCGCGGATGCGCAAATGGCCAGCGGCAAAGTCGCCTTTACCAGGGAAATGAAAGAAGCTCAGTCGGCCGCGGCTTACGAAGGGGTGAAGGTGGCCGAAGCTCGTGTGGCTCAATTGAAAGTCCCGCCAAGCGAGGAATCCGTAAGGCAAGCGAGGGCGGTGGTGGAACAAGCGGAGGCAAACTTGAACGATCTCTCGGCGATGAAGAACAAGCCGCTCGCTTTGATCGCCCAGGCGGATTCTGCACGGGGACAATATCAGGCCGCTGAGAGCGCAGTCGGCGTGGCTCAGGCGAGGCTCGACGCCATTAAGGCGGGTGCGACCCCGGAGCAAGTGGCGGTGGCCAGGGCTCAGGTACGACAAGCCGAGGCCGCCGTGGGAACGGTTGAGGCCCAGATCCAGAAAATGACCCTTCGATCACCTATCAGTGGAATGGTGACCAAACGGCTCGCTCGAGTCGGAGAAACGGCCTCTCCGGGTATGCGAGTGCTTACGCTGGCTGACCTGGAAGTCGTGAAACTGGTGGTTTATGTCCCAGAAACGAGGATTGGCGCGATTGGCCTCGGACAAAAGGCGAATATCACGGTGGATTCGTTCCCAGGCCAGGTGTTCACCGGCGAGGTAGTTTTCATCTCGCCGAAAGCAGAATACACCCCCCGCAACGTCCAAAGCCAGAAAGAACGAACCAACACGGTTTTTGCGGTAAAGATCAGGATACCGAACCAGGATATGCGGCTTAAGCCGGGGATGCCCGCCGACGCTCGATTTGAGATTTAGGAGGGTCGCGGGATGTTTGATCGAATCCTTCCGGTCGTCCGCAAAGAGTTCATACAGATAATTCGCGACCCGAGAACGCTTGCTATCGTACTCCTGATGCCGCCGCTCCAAATCATCCTGTTGGGCTACGCGGTAAACAGCGACGTGAAGCACATACGCACTGTTGTGGCCGATGGTGCGCGCGACGAGGAAAGCCGTGCAACAATCACTGCCTTCTCCAATACGGAGTATTTCGATATCGTCGGCCACATAGGTGGCCCAAAAGAGGCGCGCGAGCTCATCGATCGGGGTGGCGCCAAAGTAGCTTTTATCATACCGCCATCATTCGGATTAGATCTCAAGTCCAACCGGGTGGCCGCCATTCAGGTGATCATCGATGGGTCGGACCCCAACATCGCTCAAACGGCTCTT
>JAMDCE010000372.1:321-3850 GCA_023489135.1 Chloroflexota bacterium | reverse complement strand
CTGGAAATAGTTGGAGCCAGGATTTACGTGGAATCCCGGCCAACTTGGGCGGCCGGCCTGGTAGAGGCAAACATGCGGGAGAAACGCCGCTCACTGGGCTGGAGTCAAGTCCCTCAAGGTTCCGACTGATATCGGCGTCAAAGCAGAACGGAAGTGCACCGCGAAGGCGAGGAGAAAGCAGAGACAACGAGAACATCTCTGGCCTCCTCTGTGACTCCGCGCTGACCTCACTCTGCAGTCGTCTTCTCAACCCCTCGTTTTGCTCGCACCGAAACGCCTCGTCCTTGGCAACAACGCGCTGGATAGCTATCATTACACTATGTCTCTCGCTACAGACTTGAAACAATACGCTCTTTCCCTAGGCTTCGATCTAGCTGGCATCACCTCGGCTGAGCCATTCCCCGAAGTGGAGAGAATCTTCCTGGAAAGAATCTCGCAAGGGTTTCTGGGCGGGCTGGCCTGGTTCACCCCAGCCCGGGCCGGACTTTCTACACACCCAGCCCTACACCTCGCCGAAGCTAAGTCCATCTTGTCGCTAGGCGTGTCGTACCTGGCTCCCGAAGTGGTCCCGCGGCCCGGTGCAGAGCCGCGCGGCCGAATCTCGCGCTACGCCTGGGGACTGGACTATCACGGCGTGTTTGGCGGCAAGCTGAAGCTGATCCATGGTTTTCTCCAGAGAGCTTGCGGCCGGCCAGTTCAAGTCAGGCCTTTCGTTGATAGCAGCCCTTTCGCCGAAAAAGCCATAGCTCGGCGATCCGGAATAGGGTGGTGCGGGAAAAACACGCTCATACTAACGAGAGAGTGGGGTTCCTGGATATTCCTCGCTGGGCTACTAGTGGACGTGGAACTGGAGCAGGACAACGCTGTTGATAACCTCTGTGGAGACTGCATAGCCTGCGTTCAAGCTTGTCCCACAGGTGCTCTAGTAAAGCCCTACACCCTGGATAGCCGCCGCTGCCTCTCCTATCTCACCGTTGAGTTAAAGGGGACCATCCCCAAAGAGTATAGGCCTCTCCTGGGTAATCGCGTCTTTGGCTGTGATACCTGCCAGGAAGTCTGCCCTTCTAACCGGCAGCCCAGACCTTCTGGAAGCGTCGAATTCACCCCTGTGGATATTGATGATGCGCACCCGCCATTACTACGGTTGATGAGGCTAGACGATCGCAAATTTCGGGAAAGATTCAGGGGGCGTCCGTTAACACGGGCGAAGCGGGCAGGAATCCTCCGCAATGCGGCCATAGCCCTCGGGAACATAGGAGATCCAGCTAGCGTGGCCACGCTGGGAGAAGCTCTGGAAGATCACGATCCCATCGTCCGGCGGCACGTCGCGTGGGCTCTGGGTCGGATTGGCGGGCGGTCCGCGAAGCTGGCTCTAGACCGAGGCCGACTGCTCGAACCGGACGAGGAAGTCAAAACGGAAATCGAGGAGGCTTTGGGAGATCTTTAGCTGGTGCCAGTTGTGCCTTCACCCTCTTCCGGCAACTCGCCCTCAAAACCTAGCTCCTCTCTCTCGGGCCCAACGTCTATTCCTCCAAAGCCGGTGTCGCCGTATCCCCCAGTGACGCCAGGTTCGGTGTCGCTTCCCAATCCGCCCTGCGCCTGTCCCTGTGGCGCAATACCAAACAGAGCCTTGTGAAAACGGTGAAGGATCTCCCAGACGGCCTCGTCACTTAGGCGAAGCTCCTGCGCTATCTCGTAGGGTTGCCTCCCGTCCACAGCCAGACGGGCCACCCGAGCTTCCAAAGGGGGCAAGACGTGGACGTAGTCGACCTCCTCTCGAAGCTTCTCCACCAGCCGTTGGTAGTCCTCCCGTTGGTATTTCATGAAGTCGTCAGCCACTCTAGACCTCTTCATTCGCATTGGGTCTTCTCGCACCATTTTGGAGGGAAGCAAGAAATATGCCATTCTTTACCAGTTGACATATCTCCAAAAATCCGTATACTATACGTGTTATTTTCCTCGGCGCGCTCATTCGCTCATGATGGGCACCGGCGCGCTGTGCGAGCTTGGACTCGCACTTCTGACTTATTC
This sequence comes from Chloroflexota bacterium, assembly GCA_023489135.1. The sequence continues at coordinate 1,819 of JAMDCE010000372.1, read as the reverse complement.
TTTATTCTTAATTCCTGGTTCAGCATCCTGTTCACTGGAACAAGTCCAGAATCACAGTCATAATTCTGTGCCCGGCAAGATAGGCCCCATCGCGGGAGCCGAAGCACTGGAGGGAGGATTTCTGCGTGGAGCGGAACGTATCAGAACGCGCCGCCCGGTTCACCGAATCCGTTATCCGCGACATGACGAGGCTCTGCAACATAAGTGGCGGGGTCAATTTGGCCCAGGGTTTCCCCGATTTTCCCGCGCCGAAGGCCTTGAAAGAGGCCGCCAAACGAGCTATCGACGCGGATTTCAACCAGTACGCCATAACCTGGGGGGCGCCGTCGTTTCGCTTGTGGTGCCACGGAGACGATGATCGCATCTCTCCTGGCGATAGCCAATCCTGGCGACGAGGTGATCGTCTTCGAACCATTTTACGAGAATTACGGCCCTGATGCCATCATCTCAGGAGCGATCCCCCGCTTTGTCACCCTCCACGAACCGGATTGGAGCTTCGATCCGGATGAACTGGCTGCCAGCTTCAATAGTAACACCAAGGCTATCATCATCAACAACCCCCACAACCCTACCGGCAAAGTCTTTGGCCGGGACGAACTGCAGTTCATCGCCGATCTTTGTCACAAATGGAATGTGATCGCTATAACCGATGAGATTTACGAGCACATTCTTTACGATGGCGCAGAACACATTAGTATGGCCACCCTGGACGGCATGTCGGAAAGAACCATTACCATCAATGGGCTTTCCAAGACCTACAGCGTCACCGGCTGGAGAGTCGGCTACGCCATCGCCAGTCCGACTCTGACCAACGCCATTCGCAAGGTGCACGATTTTCTGACCATTGGCGCGGCCGCCCCTTTGCAGGAGGCAGCCGTGGCGGCGTTGGAGTTCGACGATAGCTACTACGCCAATCTAGCGAGCGAATATAAGGAGCGGCGTGATTATCTTTTGGATGGACTCTGCTCCCAGGGCTTCCAGTGCTTCAAGCCGTCAGGGGCTTATTACATTATGACCAACTTCAGCGCCTTTAGTGCTGCAGACGACGTGCAGTTTGCCCGCTACCTGGTTAGCCAGATTGGCGTGGCCACAGTCCCCGGCAGTAGTTTCTACCATCATCCCGCCAAAGGCAAAGACAAGATCCGTTTTTGCTTCTGCAAGAATATGGCCACTTTAGAGGAGGCCGTAAACTTATTGGGGAAACTGTCGAATATTATGTCGACCGTGTAGTTTTCGGAAGAAGCCGAATTGAGCGGAAAGTCCGTTGGCTTGACAGAAAGTTTATGGTATAATCCGGATTGCTCTCGGACTCGCTTCGTACCTCGCGGGTTCGGTTTCCATGCTTGAAAAGCAGTACGGGAGAACTCAATGAAAGCGTGGCTCAAGAACAACAAGAAGATCGTGGTTAGCTTAGCGATGGTCGTGGCCATCGGCATCCTGGGTCTAAGCATCTACTTTGTACGCGCCACTCAGGAAGACATCAAGTCGGTCCCGATTA
>JAMDCE010000372.1:0-282 GCA_023489135.1 Chloroflexota bacterium | reverse complement strand
CACGTTAGTGACCGTCACGGACATTAACGGCAAGAAATTCCAGGCGGTAAAAGAAGATTCATCAACAATCGCGGAGGTCCTTCGGAAGGACGGCGTTGAAGTAACCGTATCGTCCGCCCAGGCGAATTTGTGGGCGTTGCCTGTCTTCACTTTCGTGATTCTCGGCGTCCTAGGAGGGGTGCTATTTATGAGCACCCGGCAGGGCGGCCTGAGCGGACAAGCGTTCTCGTTTGGAAAGAGTCGCGCTCGCGTTGTCGCCGACGATAGACCGACCGCTACCTT
>JAMDCE010000492.1 GCA_023489135.1 Chloroflexota bacterium | reverse complement strand
GTGAAGGGAATGGGTAATCACCAGCGCTGCCACAATGCCCACCAAAGGCCCGGCGCCCAAGTTCTGAAAGCCATCAGCGAGATAGATGATCCCCACGTACAGCGCCAAAACGGCGCTCACGCCTACCAGGGAATGAAGGAAATCAATCGTGATGTCGCGGCCTTCCTCGACCAAAACATTGTGCCGGAAAACGCTCAACCCCAAGGCCATTATGGATATGGTAAGGCCTGCTAGCCCGATCACTTTCGGTGCTCCGGTATTCAGCACGGAAATAACCATAAGATAGATTACGCTGGTTGAGAGAAGTAAGCCTCCTGTAGAGAGGGGCCAGAATCCCTTGGCACTTGGCGCGGCCATAACGCTGCCAGCCTCATCACAAAAAAGGCGGATGATGTTGTAAACAGACCACAGCAGCCCGGATATCACTAGCGCGATATAAGGGACAAAGCCTGGGCCGCGGGGCACCCACCAATCTGGTGGAGAGTAGGAGCTTGGCTGGATGTTGGAGTATTCAAGGTACCAGTCGGTAAGAGCGCGTAACAAGGCCTGGCTCACGCCAATAAAACCGACCACCAGCCAAACAGTTCTCACGGTCGGAGTAATGCGCTTCCGACTTCTAATCAGGAAGGAGAGGATTATCCAACCGGCGAGTGATGACGGGATAGTGAGGGCTTGAGTGCGGAGAAGAGACTCGTATTGGCCCGCGGTGATACCGGGCGTGTACAGCATGGCCTCGAAAGCAAAGTAGAGAGCCATCAAGAGAAGGGTGCAAGCGCCCTGGAGCGCAACCGGAGTTCCCACTGGTCGCCGTACCAGGAAGAGTGCCAGCCACAGCGACACAGCCATGCCAAGCAAAGAGATACGAATCTCCAAATAGCGGGGATCCCATGTTGTGCTGAACCAGCCCAAGGCGTCCATGTCGAACCTCTCTCACGAGTTTCGGCGATGCCTGCAACTGATGCCCGTCGCTGCTGAGTAATTAAGACGAATCTAGCGTGATGCGTAGTATGTCGTAGGCGGTAGAGCTGGCTTGTTCTGCTATCGAGCGGCTTGGCTGCGGACTTCCGTCTTTATCGGTCAAGCTAACCTTCCAGAGTATCGCTATCCTTCAGTCTGGACGTCCTGGTAAGGACGGCCCCCTTTCCATCCTGATTTTAGCCATGAAGTATTGGAAATGTGCTGAAGAAGTGTTAGAAAGTATGCACAAATCCTACATACTGTTTATAAGGATTATTGGAAAACTCCAACAACTCCTCTATTCTTTGGCTAAGCACATTATGCCGAAAGGCGCCTGTTATGACTGCATAGCAGGACGCAACCGTGTACGTACTAGCGCTCAGCGAGCAGTAGACGATGGGAAGGCGGATTCCAATGGCAGATGCCAGGAAGGACGAGGAAGAAGAATGGCATTGAGGTGATCGTAGCTGCGAATCGCTACAACACTTGTATTTATGTAAGTGACAGGTTTTCGCGGAGAAAGTTTGTTCCCTCGGCAATTCGCACCCTTAGGACTTGACGAAAAGCATTAGAGACTCCGGGCGATTCCTGAATCACGTCGGCGTGGGAATTGGCGGAGGTTTCCTTCGGTCTCCTTGCTCTCTACTCTTGGCCTCCTGTACTGGTATCCTCTACCCCAGGAGCTCAATATGTAGCGTGGCTGTGACGGGTCTGGCTCCAGCTTCCGACGTAGGTAGCTAATGTAGACATCTACCTCCCTCGTCGATCCCTCGTAGCCGGTTCCCCAAACCGCCGCCACTAGCGCATCTCGACTTAATACCGCTCCCTCGCGCCGCACCATGTACACAAGCAGCTGAAATTCTAGCGCACTTAGCAGCACCTCCCTCCGGCGAGCGACCAGCCGCTGTCCGGCCAAATCCAGCCACAGTTCCTCCGTGAGCCGCACCACCTGACCGCCTTGGCCGAAGAGACTGAGTGGATGCCGCCGCAGCAGGGCGCGCACTCGGGCGAGTAACTCCTCGGTGTCGAATGGCTTGGAAACATAGTCGTCCGCCCCCGCATCCAGCGCCCTCGCTCGCTCAGCGGCATTAGTCGAACCGCTGACCAGCAGGATCATGGCCGAGCTCTCCTGTCGAACAGCGTGGCAAACCTCAAGAGCAAGGTTGAAGGGAACGCGAGAGGGGTCGCAGACAAGAAGATTGATCCCTTCGTCCGCCACGAAGTCAAATAGCCCGCCGAATTCAGGATGGAGGTAGACTTGGTGGCCTTCTTGTCGCAGCAAAGGAGGCAGCTTCTCTACTAAGACAGGATCCTCGTCCACAATCAATATCCGCATCGTCTGTCCTCTGCATCATCAAGATACTGAGAAAAGCCTCTTATGCTGTTGTCGCCACTGCCAACAATCTCAGTGTGAGAAGCGCATCTTCGAGCCCACCTGCAAACATTCGATCAGCAAATCCGGTTCGTTTCCACGTCCCGAGGACGCGTGTTCGTGATAAAACTAGCGACACGCCGAAAAACCCAACCACGACAGCAAGGTGTTGGCGGGGTTCTTGATAGATGCTAGAGGTTCTCTTTGCAGTTCTCTCACCACCCAAAGGTAAAAGAGTCCCTAGCATCTTCCTGCCCATCGGCTGCTGGATTCTTTGACCAGCGGGCCACGCTGTTGCCCTTCGAACCGGTAAAGAAGCGATTCGCCAAACTTCTGTAGCCAAGTCTGCCAGCCGGTGGTTTACGACCGCCAAGGTGAAAACAACCTCATGGATTAGTGCCATGTCGACAGGCATTGCCCATCCCAGGATAGGCGATCCGGTTCTGAGAATACCCTGGCTGGCTTGTCCTTCATCGTACGTAAGGTTACCATCCGAACGCCCTGAATTCAAGATACTTGGCGATAAAATAGCCAATAATTCCTACTGCGATCTTTATCATCGCTTATGTCTTGAACCTTTCTCATGGGCCACCTTTGCGAACATCGCTGTTTCCTGCATTGCAATATGGAGAAGACCACATGGCAAAACAAATACACCAAGGGGATGCACGCAGCAGTAGTAAGCGCAATATAGTCTCGCAGCGATGCCACGTTCACGGTGCTCGAGAATTTGTTGGAGATTTCCCAATATTTCCTGCGTGCGAAGAGAAGGAGTTTCTTGGAGAACTCCAACACTTTCCTACGGTGCTGCAGAGGCCCAGCTCAGCCGCTCAGCCGAGACGGTCGTAGTAGGAATTCTTGGGGCAAACGAGATCGGGTCAGATAACGTATCCTTCGCGAGTGCAAATTGCAGTGAGTGAAGCTCATTCAGCCTCGGGTTCTCCATTAGCTGGCAGTTGTCGCCAAGAGACAGCGATGGTTTCCACTCTCACGGCCACAGATCAGAACGCTGGCGTAGCTCTGACCCACTTTCGCTTTCTTCTGGCCAGCGATGGGAGCGTAGTAGTTCCCTGCACCAATTATGGCGGGCCTTTCGGGGCGCCAAGTGACGGGGAGTTTCGCGTCGAATACTACTCCGAGGATAGGGCAGGAAATCAGGAGGCAGTTAAGTTCTTTATTCTTCGGGTGAGTTCACCCCGCATTGAACTCTTCCGGCAGTATCCTTACCTCGTGCTCATGGCCAGCATGCCAGTTATAGCCGGCGATGTTATTTTGGCCAAACCAAACGTCGCCCGGATTGGCCCACGAGAAGCTGAAGCTCCCGTTGTACCAGTTGGTTGGATATACGGTAGGGGCCGGAACATTGGGTGATGTACGATCTAGGCTGTCTCCACCACCCCAGGCTGCGCCGTCTCCGACGAAGCCCGATAGCCTACCTTGGGCGTCCAGTGCGGCCAGATACATCCAATAATAATAGTGGGTGCCCGATTGAGATCCGCTGAAGTGAGCATATATCTCGTTAGTATCGTCAC
>JAMDCE010000416.1:385-3909 GCA_023489135.1 Chloroflexota bacterium | reverse complement strand
TCAGTGGTGGTTATAGCGCGGGCAGCCCAACAGCAGCGTCGTGGACGGCTGGCGGGGGTATTTGGCCGAGGCCGAGCGATGTGTCGGGTACACCTGGCCAGGACGTTATGGTTGGCAGCAACGAAATCGCCAGTGGTGCGCATAACTACGCGGCCACGATCAACGTTTACTATGACCGCGGTATCAGCGACTTCTGCGGTGGCTGTCACCAGAACTACCTGCTGAACCAGGGCAATTTCTTCGACTCGTCGTACGGCTACATCGCCACGATTGGGGGAGCATCGCAACCCCGATACCGCCACGCAGTATCCGCAAAGGGTTACTACGCGAGTGCATCGGGTAGTCTCACGTCGTGGACGGCCAAGGCTCTTGATGTCAAGAAGCCCCTGACCGGCGGTCGAGCTCTACGGCGCACTACCGACGTCGTCGGAGGTACATACACAACTCCCAGTGCAGTTTCCAGTGGAAACTACAATGGCGATCAGGTCACGTGTCTAACGTGCCACTACGCGCACGGTTCGGCGGCGCAAGCCACGGGCTGGGCGTCGAACGTCGCCCCGACGAACGACAGCGCAAACCTATATCTCGATAACCGTGGTGTCTGCCAGGCCTGCCACGCGAAGGGCGCTTCGCAGTAATCAAGGATGGTCTGGTATCTTACATTTGGTCAATATTCGGGAGGGAGGAGATGTCCTCCCTCCCGATTGGTGTCTAACGGCTGTATGAGCAGCCCTGCAAGGGTTGCCCCAGGAATCCTGGTAACCCATTACGTTGGGCGGGAGTGGGGACCTGCCCAGAAGATCGTCGGCCTGCCCATATAATTGGAGATAGAAAGGCGTCGGCCAATGGCCAAGGAGGATATATCGCCGGGAAGATCATCTTCCTGGCTTGGTTCATCTTCACTACTCGCCCGGGCGAGCTTCTACTTGTTTTGCCTGATCCTCGTTCTCGGCATCCTCGCCGGCGCGTATGCTGCCTACAGGAACCTTACGCCTGCCACCCCGCCGTATCAGCACACGTACAACGCCTGCAGCTCTAGCGAGTGCCACGCCAGGCCTTCGTCCACTGGCAAGATCTACGTTGCCGTAGACGGCAAAGATGTGAGCGACAATCCACTCGTCACGGTCGGCCAGGGCGATGCCTTTGAGGTGGACTGGCATTTCGAGAACGTGGTTGGCGACCCGAGGCAATACAAGGCGGTTGGCATCCAGATGACGCTGCCTGAGGGAGATGGCTGGACTATTGGTCCAGGAACGTCGCAACACCCGCAGGAGTGGTCTGCCTCGGGAGAGGGCAGGGATTACTGGAGTCCAGCCTGGGATCGAGGCGACAGCGACAGGGGAAGAGAGCTTGTCAGATGGGCGCGCTCGAACGATCGTAAGAACGTGTACTACGCGAGCTTTCTCGACACCGCCTGGAGCTTCAAGGATGAAAGGGTAGCAGCAGGCGACTCTGGCGACCGGCGTGATGGCGACCTCGACGGCAAGGTGAACCACATGGGTATTGATGCTATGGTCGGCGTGCCGCTGAAGGCCGAACTGGGCGATTACGAGGTGACCGTCGCGGGCGTGGGGCGTGACAAGGATGGAAAGCCGGCGAGCATCTCGAAAGTGATCAAGGTGCAGGTTCGCGACCCGTTGGATCCAGCGCTGGCTGGGAAAACACGTCGCTCGGCCGCTCACGTGGATCTTCAGAATGAGCTTGGCTTCGTGCCCTTCGTGCCTCCGGCTCGCCCTACCCCCACTTCTGTTCCTACTCCTACCGCCGAATCGCTGGCCTCGATTTACGCCCGGCGTAGCCTGCCTCAACCCTGGCCTACGCCGGTAAAGGAAGAGGAGGAAGCAACGAGACATTCCTCTACGATGAACTGTAAGACTTGCCACGACGACCCTGACCTCAAGAAGCGGCCAATCCCAACGGCTTTGCCAATCGACCACGCTGGCCGCGCTGAGAGCACCTGCCGGCTATGTCATCAGCGTCCGTATATGCCCCCTTACCAGAGCGGTGGGCCGTCTAACTACATCGTGCCGCGGATTCCGCACAGCGTTGCTGGCCGAGACGACTGCCTGAGTTGTCACCAGCGCCCTGGGGGAATCAAGCCGGTTTCGTCTACGCACGCGGGACGCACCAGTCAGCTGTGTCGCGGCTGCCACCAGTTGCCTAGCAACGCGGGCGGCCCTGCGTTGACGCCGCACGACACTTCGGGACGGGAGAACTGCCTTTCGTGCCACACTCCGCCGGCAGACCACGGCGGACGTAAGAACAAGGAATGTGTGATTTGTCACATACCATCCGCAGATGGACCTAATGGTTTGACGGGCTATGCCATTCCGATAGTTCATAGTCTGAGGATTCACGCAGATTGCAGCCGCTGTCACGTGGGGCCATAGACGATGGGTGATGATGTGGCTTCGGAGGGAAATGGCAGCGCAACCGGCGGCAAGAGGAAACATGCACTGCCTGTCCTTATCGGAATAGCCTTGATAATCGTTCTGCTGGCCTTCGGCGCTTTCCTTTGGACTCGCTCTACCCGGTTTGGAGTTCCTGGAGTTGGTGGGTTGATTCCTGCTGCGACGCAGGTCGGGCCAGGGGGAGCAACAGCATCTGGGGCAGCGCCGTCGGCCTCAACTCCCTCTGCGGCTGGTGAAGTGGTGCTTAAAGCCACGGGGAAAAACCTCCACGTTTCTAAGGCTTCCGACGCTGCTGGCATGAACTGCGAAGATTGCCACTTCGGACCGCAGCCCACCGCTGGCAATCCTGCGCTTCGGGCGTCCACCAGGAACGTGTGTTTGGGTTGCCATCCCCAGGAAGCCAGAGAGAGGACGGCCAGGAAGGCACATCAGCCCTTCACAAACAGCGAGTGTACGCTGTGCCATCGCTTTCATCGGTCCGACTTCCCTCACCAACTGGTCGCTCCTGAGGGCCAGCTTTGTCAACAGTGCCATACGGACATAGGTGAACAGAAGGTGGAGGCCTACCAGCACGCGCCATTCGCCAAAGACGCGTGTGGCGAATGCCACAATCCGCACGGCTCGAATTTCGACAGCCTGCTGCGGCGCGACAACCTTTGTTCCTCGTGCCACGAAGACGTGGTGACAAAAGGTACGGCTGTGGCTTACCAGCACGTCCCGTTTGCTCAAGGGAACTGCAAAGCCTGTCACGTGCCTCACGCCTCCAATTATGCGGCGCTGAAGCCGGTCGATACCAAGCAGCTCTGCCTGGCTACGTGCCACAGCGATCGCGCTCTCAACATGGACTTCAGCCACACGCCGGTTGCCCGGGGCCAGTGTACGAGCTGCCATCGCCCTCACGGCTCCGAGAACCCCCGAATGCTGATCGCTAGAGGCACTGGCCTTTGTCTCACGTGTCATCCCAAATGAGAATCGAGAAGGTGGCGTGCTGGCCGGTCCCATCTAGCGGCCGCAGCCACTACGTGATCAAATTGGTACCGACAGGTGATTGTTTTCCATAACAGAATGTGCTAAACTGCCGCCTGAAAATCCTTCAGCGCCGAATCGACATCG
>JAMDCE010000416.1:0-375 GCA_023489135.1 Chloroflexota bacterium | reverse complement strand
ATGAGCGCCTGTGACTTGAGGTCTGAGACCGATCAAGGAGGGCGCTTCTTTGTTGTTCAGGTGGTTGAAGATTTCCTGGGCTATTTTAGAATAGATAGAACTGTCAGGCTGCTGGGTCTGCTGGTCGGCGTGCTGTTGCTGGTTCTGGTCGTCTTGATGGTGGTGGCCTTTGTCCTGAAGCGGGGTCCAGACACCACCTCATCTGTCGATCGAGAGATCGCAACGCTGCAAAGGCAGTTGCAACGCAATCCGACTAGCTCAGACGTGCGTCTGGACCTGGGGTGGAAGCTGTACCAGAAAGGTGACTACCCAGCGGCGTTGGCGCAGTACCAGGAAGTGCTGAAATCGAATTCGGAGCCCGCGGGTCGAGCAGCA
>JAMDCE010000118.1 GCA_023489135.1 Chloroflexota bacterium | reverse complement strand
TGCCCATTTCTCCCCTCCATTGGATACACCACGCCGAGCAGATGCGTTTGGTTCGCGCCAACCCTTTCCAGCCATCGAAATGATACGCCAGCGAGCTTAAGACTGCATTGGCTCTTGCTGAGTTTACACTGAAAGATTGCTCGGCAAAGAATGCAGAAGAGCCGCCTCAAGTATGAGACGGCTATCGCAATCAACGGCAAGAAGAGGGAGGACAGCTAAGAGAAACCCTTAACCTGCTATATCTCAGAAAAGCGTTGCGCTCGGGCGCGCGAAACGAGGTTAGCCGCGAAAACCACCACAAATGCCAAAGTCACCAGCGACACAACTTGCGCCTCCTGCAATCCGGCGAGCCATATTACTTCCTGCCGCCAGAAACTAACGGTGAACTTGACCAAGGAATAGAGCGAAAGGTACATCAGGAATAGCATTCCGTCGAGCTTGACTCGGCGACGAGCCCACCAGAGGAAACCGAAGACAAGCAGCCTGTGTACTATTTCATACAGCTGAGTTGGTTGATACGCCTGGCCCAGGCTTGGCGCCATAGCGCCGGGGTTCACGTACACGAATCCCCACGGCAGATCTGTTGGAGCGCCGACAGCGTCGCCGTTGATTGTACACCCGATCCGTCCTATGGCCTGGCCGAGGATCAGGGCCGGAGCGACGACATCTGCCACCTTCCCGAGCGGTAATCCTCGGCGTCGCGTGTATACGATCACCGCTGCCGAGCCACCTAAGATGGCACCAAGTATGGCCAGCCCCCCATTCTGCACAGCTAGAATAGCGCCCGGGTTGGCCAGGTAGAAATCCAGCTTGTCTATCACGTGGAGGAGCCTAGCCCCGATAATTCCGGCGATCACCGCCCATGTGCCTATCGAATAAATCTCGTCCTGATGAATGCCTTTGCGCTTGGCTTCTCGAAGCGCCACGTAGAATCCAGCAATGATGGCAGTGATGATCGCCACGCTATACCACTGCACCGAGAAGTGCCCCACGTGCAGGATTACCGGATCGATGTCGATAATAACTGGTCCCATGTTGCTTCTCTCCACCTCCGCTAGTTCAAGATCGCTCGACGTTCAATATGTCGTCACGTATGTATAGCATTCACGGCTTAGAGCAAGCTGAAACCATCCTGAGACTACCTTTGGCAGGCATCCAGCAGGAAGCTGCCCAATCACCCTGGCGACACTCAGTTCAAGTTAAGCGAGTTCTCAAGAATGCCATACATACTCAGTGCATAAAATAGTACACAGGCTACCGCAGCGTTGCCTCAATACAGACAGAGGATTCCTTCCAGAAAGTGGGCGATGAATGGGCGAACTGAAACGAATTCAGAAAAGGCGCCGAAGCGTGCTGATCTTGTTCGTCATCGCCGTTCCTTTTGCCTTGCGGGCGTACGGTCTTGTGGAAGGCCTTATATTCATGTTCATAATAGCCATCTTCTTTCTTTTCTTGGATTATTGGTTAAGCCGGTCCCACAGATGGCGAATCCAGAGGCTCAGGAGCGAGATGGAGAGTGCTGAACCCTCGTGAACTGAGTACCCCAGAGCAACATCATCTCTTGCTTCACCTGTCCACTTGCTGTCTCCAGCAAGCACCGCAGTAGCGGCTGCAATCCACTTTCGAGATAAGTTCACCATCGAGTGAAACCTAGCTCACTTTCCGGCTCTCCAACCAAGGGCTACCCCCAAATGATCGCGCGTGGGCCAACTTCGACTGCAATGGTCCTGACCGCAGCGTGTCATAATTGAACAACAGATCGACCGCTAAGGCAACACTAAGCCCGGTTTAAGCTTACTCTCAGACAAGTGGCATGAAGACTGCAGCGTCTAATCGACTCCTAACTGAAGGGAATGCGCATAGAGATACGTGATGGCTTATCTACGGTTGGCCGTGAAAGTCGCGGTTGACGCCCCTACTCCTTTGGGAGTGGAAGACGATAGATTGGGGAATTCTCACGAGATCTCTCATAAAGTAATCAAGCAGTGGAACAGCGATTGAAGGTCGGTAGCCTGCACTAAGGAGGCGAAGGCAAACCATGAGAGGCCGAAGAGGAGACTGAGGCAACCGATCAAGCAGCGAGAAGACAGGGTTAGGCTGCCGGTCCGCACATTAACAACTGAAGACCGAATAGCATTGGGTTATCGTTGTGCCACTTCAGGCAGCGGTGTCGAGTTGGTCCGCCTGGCCCTGCCGAGCGCTTAGGGCGGCCCAGGCCTGCAAGTGTTGAGCCATCGCCATCAGCATCGCCCGCAGGAAGATGCGTTCCCTGCCCGCCGTCCTGGTCTGGCGCAAGCCGCAATCCCACTTTTTCCGTTTGTGAGAACGCTCCGAGGCGGAGTGGTGGTCGTAATGCTTGTCCCATAGTTCGCCGCCGCGCGTGATGGTGGTGAAGAGCCGATAGTTGCTCTTGGGGTAGGTGTAGACCACACGACCGTAGGGCGATTGCGAGCAGTTGCACTCGTGGTCGCAAGCCTGCGCTTTACCTTTCTTGGCCTTGCGGGGGCAGTGCCACTTCAAACGCTTGCGATCAGGGCACTGTCCCCAATAGAGCATCGGCTCATCGGCGGCGCTTGCAGCCACAGGGCTTGCTCTTGGGACAGGAGCAGATTAGTTTTCTGGTGGTTTGGCGGTAGCGCCCATATCTGAGGAGTACAGATGGGCGACGATGGGCCGCAGGGTATCAAGGTTGAGCAGGAACAGTTCGTACTTAACGTGGAGGTGACGGCAGGGCTCCTTAATCGGGATGCAGGTCTGCTTGACGAAAGAAACGTTTTGGTCGTGTTTACGCAAAGGCGGTAAAATTGGAGTTGCCCCCATTCTAGGCTCCGGGTGGAGCGGTGATTTGGCAATTCCAATTCTACCCGAACTAGGTGGGGGTGAACTATTTCATCCCTGTCGAGAAAGTCCGCATCACAAAAGGCGTCGGACTTTCTGAGAGAACTCTGCCCAATCGAGAGGTATGTCTTCGACCGTGCCGACATCTATAAAACCGCCGGCCACCTGCTTCACCGCGTGAACCAGGAGCGATGGGCGAAGTTCGCGGTACGATTGTAGAGCGCTGTTCATCAACACTCAAAGTCGAATAGCCGACATACACTTTCAGCGTGGCGCAGCACAGAATCCCTACCATCCATCGGTCGGGAGAAAGTCAATCGACCGGCGTACGCTGAAGTAGGAGCGCGTTAACCGTCACCAGGACCGAGCTGCCAGCCATGGTGAGCGCGGCGATTTCGGGGCGCAGAAGTGAGCCGATAAGCGGATAGAAAACACCGCCGGCTATGGGAAAAGCGATGATGTTGTAGCCAGCGGCGTACCACAAGTTCTCTATCATCTTGCGCCGGGTTGCGCTGCTGATGGTGATCGCCCTGGCCACGTCAAGCGGGTCGCTGCGCATCAGCACTACATCGGCAGACTCCAGCGCCACGTCGGTGCCGGCGCCGATGGCGATGCCGACATCAGACTGCACCAGCGCCGGCGCATCGTTGATCCCATCTCCTACCATCGCCACCAGCTTGCCTTCGCGCTGCACGTCTTTCACCTTGTCCACCTTCTGGGCCGGCAGCACTTCGGCGAAGACCTTCTCGATGCCCAGGTTGGCTGCCATTCTTCGCGCCGTAGCCCAATTATCGCCGGTGAGCATGATCACCTCGACGCCTCGCTCCCGTAGACGCCGGACAGCTTCCTTTGAAGTGGGTCTAGGTGCGTCGGCAACGGCGATGAGACCAGCGACCTGGCCGTCCCTGGCCACGTAGATGACCGTTCTCCCTTCGCTGGCCAGTTCCTGCGCACGCTCCACCATACCGTTCATCGCCGCGTTGCGGGTCTGCATCAGGCGGAGGTTGCCGACCAGGACCGTGCGCCCGTCCGCCTGGGCTCGAGCGCCGTGGCCGGGAATGGCCTCGAAGCCACC
>JAMDCE010000627.1 GCA_023489135.1 Chloroflexota bacterium | reverse complement strand
CGAGGCGAGGTTCGAGGCCGGCTCCGGCGGCGGGCCAAAGCGATCGGTCATTTCCAGGACGATGTTGCCGACCTGCTCGCGGCTCTCGGCGTTGGCCAAGCGCTGATAGAGACTCAGACGCACCGGATCATCGGGCACATACGTCTGAGGGATGAGGGCCACCAGGGGTACGTCCATCGTCACGTCCGAGACGTGGCGGACCGGCTCGCCTTTTAGTAGACTCACGGCGTCGGCCAAAAGCCGGCAATAGAGATCGAATCCGACCGCGGAGACGTGCCCGTGCTGCTCGGCCCCCAGGAGGTTGCCGGCGCCGCGAATCTCGAGGTCCTTCATCGCTATCCTGAATCCGGAGCCCAGCTCCGTCGCCTCTGAGATGGTGCGCAGCCGCTTTTCCGATATGGGTGTCAACCTCTTGTCTTTGCTGTACAAGAAGTAAGCGTAAGCCCGGTTCGCGCCTCGCCCTACTCGGCCGCGCAACTGGTACAACTGAGCCAGCCCGAAGCGATCGGCGTGGTTGACGATCAGGGTGTTCACGTTGGGGATGTCGAGTCCGGATTCGATGATCGTGCTGCAGACAAGGACGTCCGACTTGCCGGCCGCGAAATCAAACATGACCTTTTCGAGCTGCTCGTCAGGCATCTGACCGTGGCCGACGGATATGATCGCCTCCGGCACCAACTCCGCCAGCCTTCGGGTAATCAAGCTAATGGATTGCACCCGGTTGTGAACGAAGTACGCTTGCCCCCCGCGATCCATCTCGCGAAGGATCGCCTCTCGGACCAGATGATCGTTATTCTCGGCGACGAAAGTGCGAATCGGCAAGCGTTCTTCCGGCGGGGTCTCCATGGTGCTCATGTCCCGGACACCGGCGATAGCCATATATAGGGTGCGCGGGATCGGCGTGGCGGTGAGCGTGAGCACATCCACCTCGGTGCGTAGCCTCTTAAGGCGCTCCTTGTGCATCACCCCAAACCGTTGCTCCTCGTCGATAATAACCAGCCCAAGGTCCTTGAACGAGACGTCCTTTTGGATCAGGCGATGGGTGCCGATACAGATATCCACCGAGCCGTCCTTGAGCGCCTCGATCACGGCCTTCTGCTCCTTGTCGGACCGGAATCGAGAAAGCATCTCGACGCGCACCGGAAAGGCCTGCATTCGTTCGGTGAAGGTAGTGAAATGCTGCTGGGCCAGCACCGTCGTCGGTACCAGTATCGCCACCTGCTTACCATCCATTACCGCCTTGAAGGCAGCCCGAAGAGCGACCTCGGTCTTGCCATACCCGACGTCACCGCAAATCAACCGGTCCATCGGCTTGGGCTTCTCCATATCGGACTTCGTCTCCTCGATGGCCCGAATTTGATCGGGCGTCTCGACGTAGGGGAAGGAGTCCTCCAACTCCTTCTGCCAGGGGGCATCAGGCTGGAAGGCGTGGCCGAAAGACACCTCTCTGGCGGCATAGACGGCCAGGAGCTCCCTGGCTACCTGCCGGGTCGCGGTCCTGACGCGTTCGCGGGTGCGCAGCCAATCGGTGGCTCCCAAGCGTGATACGTTGGGGATCTGATCGCCGGCGCCCACGTATTTGCTCACCCTGTCCAGTTGATCGACCGGCACGTAAAGCTTGTCGTTCTCGGCGTACTCGATAACCAGGTACTCGCGCTCGACCCCATCCGGGGCAAGGTGCTCCATACCAAGAAAACGCCCGATGCCGTGCTCGACGTGGACGACGAACTGTCCGGGCTCGATGTCGCTCAGAAACACCTCTCGGGGTACTACCTTCCTGCGGACGATGCGACGCTGCTTGGCCCAGCCGAACACCTCGGCGTCGGAAAGGACAAAGAACACGTCCCCCTCGGGACCGGGCTGGAAGGAAAAGCCCTCCTGGATGGCGCCCTGAAGAAGATTGATCGAGCCGGCCGTGGGAAGGCTCTCCAAAGAGTCGATTACGGAGGCACCCACGCCCAGTTCTTGGAAAAGCTCGCCTATCCGCCGAGCCTGCTGGCTGACTATTACCACCGCCCCCTGCCGCGCCATCTGCCTCGATTTTTCCAGAAGAGTCTTCAGCTTGCCGCCATACATCATTTGAGGAGAGAACGCGGCGCCATCATGGCTCTCGGAAAGATGATCTTCCGCCGCGGGACCAAAAGGAAAATCGACGCGAAGGGCCGCCCTAAGCGTCGGCCCGATTTCGCTCCAATCCAGGTACGGCCTGGGGAAATCCGCGGGAAGCTCTCCCAGCTGCACCAGCTCGGCCCGCAAGCCCTCTGCCTGGGCGCTGAGGTCATTGACGATCGATTCCACCTGCAAGGGCTCGTCCAACACCAAAACGCTGTTGCTCGGGAGGTAGTCCATAAGATTGGATTCGAGGAAAGGAGCGCAGTAGAACGCGGCTCGATCGAATCTTTGGCCGCTCTGCAGGCGCTCGAGATCGAATCTCCAGGCGGCCATGACTTCCGGACGAAGGTTAGAGGTGTCTATCCCCGACAGCACCTCGCAAATACGCCCAAGGTCGACCCCCGCGGTTTCCTCCGCCGGAGGCAGCAGTACCCTCTCAACCGTTCTTATTGTCCGCTGGGTTGAAGGATCGTATTCGCGAATGGTGTCTATCTCGTCGCCAAATAGCTCGATCCTGACAGGAACAGGGTTGGATGGGGGGAATACGTCGACGATGCCGCCCCTGCGACTGAAGCACCCAGACTCATCTACGACCAACGCGGGCCGGTAACCCGCTTCAAGCAGGTACTTCAGAAACCCATCCGGCACCAGGCCGTCGCCTACCTTCAACTTCCTGCTCAGATTCCGAAGAGTCCGTGGGCCTATCGTCTTTCGCATTAGCGCTCTGGCCGGCACGATCACTACCAGACCATCGTTGCCTTCGCCGCCGACCAATCGGTCTAAGGCATTGATGCGCTCCTGGCTGCCCTGAAGATCTACCACCGACGATTCGTAAGGGAGCGCCTCGTTCTCGGGATAAAGGAGGACCCCATCAGACAGGGCAGACCACGTCTTCAGCTGCTCAAAAAGCTGTATGGCGCGATGTCCGTCGCCGGTGACCACGACCAGGGGACGCCGCAGGTCGTGCTGCAGGCCTGCCAGGACCAGCGGCTTGGCCGCGTCTATTAGCGGAAGACGCGCGGGACCGTCGCCGTCACCTCCCGAAGCAGGTAGCGCCAGAAGCTTCCTATAGTCGTTCCATTGTCGTAGAATCGGCAGCAAGCTCGATAGAGTAAGCACTTCTTTTCTCAAAACCCTCAAACGTACGCGTCGTCAACTGAAGCACACATAGGGACTGGGCCATAGGCCCAGCCCCTGGATTACCAGCGGTTTAGAGTGCACAAGAATTATAGCATCGAGGCACAGCAAGAGGCAATTAGCCGGCGATTGAGAAGGATTGGCATTCCGTTCCCAGAACTGGGCGCCCGTGGAGCGCATGTTATAATTTACTTAAGTAGAAGCTCAACTACTCTCTAATGGAAAGGTGAATCGACATGACAGACCAGGACCAGACAATGCAGGCGTTGAAGACCTACATACGGGCGGAACTCGACGGGCACGCCTTCTACAAGGCTGCGGCCGAACGGACGAAGGACGCGCGCGGGAAGAAGATGTTTGTTTCGCTGGCCGCCGACGAGATCGGGCACGCCAGGAGATTGGCAGCGGAATACGAGCAGTTGAGGAAGGGCGGGGGATGGATGTCGCTTCAGCAGATGGCTTCCATTGCCGACGGTCTGGACATAGAGCAGGTTTCCGTGTTTGCCCAGGGCCAAGCCAGCGTGATTCCCAAAATAGACGCCAAAACTACCGATCTCGAGGCCCTCTCATTGGGCATCGAAATGGAAAAAGCTTCGTGGGAGGCATACTCCAAGGCGGCTTCGGAAGCGTCCTCCGCTCCCGCCGTGGAAGTGTTTCAATTCCTGATGAAAGAGGAGCAGGGTCACCTGGACCTTTTGCGGAGCACCTACGAATACCTGGCAAAGACCGACTCGTGGTTCGAGGAGTTGGAGAAGCCGATATTCGAGGGCTGAGTCTAACTGCGCAACTGGTCTGGACTGCGGTTGGCCTTGGGTCCTTCCTCTTGATCTGGTCTGGGGGCGACATTGTAGCGGTTCATCGCGGTTGCGATTCCCTCCGATAGGATGGTCTCCACCGCTTCGACGCAGCGTGAGATGACGTCCTCGATCACAGGTTTCTCATCGGGCGCAAAGGTCGAGAGAACGTAGTCGGCGGCGCCTTCCCGGCCGGGTCTGGCAATGCCTATGCGCAGCCGGGGGAACTCCTGGGTTTTGGTCCACTGTATTATGGATTGAACGCCTTTGTGTCCTCCCGCGCTGCCGCGCTCCCGGATGCGTATAGTGCCGAGGGGAAGGTCCATGTCGTCATAGATCGCCAGGAGGTGCCGGGGATCCAGCTTGTACCATCCCAGAAGGCTTCTCACCGCTTCGCCGCTCAAGTTCATGAACGTCTGGGGCTTGGCCAGAACCACGCGCTTTCCGGCAACCGTGCCTTCAGAGACCTGCGCCTTGAACAGCCGGCGCCAGGAGGGGAAACTGAAACGGTGAGCGATGGCATCGGCAGACATGAAGCCGACGTTGTGTCGCGTGCGCGCGTACTTCCCCCCGGGATTTCCGAGGCCAACGATAAGCTTGTCTACCACTTCTTCTTCAATCCCCACCCCGTCCCAAAGCCGGGTGCAACTGGCGTTGTTGTTTGGGATTTGTACGCAAATCTAGTATGCGTTCTTGTCGTTGAAGATAACAAATAAGCTTCGAACCAGGATCTTGATATCCAGCCACAAGGTCCAGTTCTCCACATACCACAGGTCGTAGGCCGTTCTCTCCTCGATCGACGTGTTTCCGCGCAGGCCATTCACCTGCGCCCACCCCGTAATGCCGGCCTTTTCGTTGTGCCTCTCGTAGTAACGGGGGATCTTCTCCTGAAACTGCTCCACGAAAAAGGGCCTTTCGGGACGGGGACCGACGAGACTCATCTCTCCGACCAGGACGTTAATGAACTGAGGCAACTCATCGATTGAATAGCGGCGGAGAATCCGGCCGAGACCGGTGGTTCGCGGGTCCTCTTTGCTGGCCCAAACCGGGCCGGTTCGATGCTCCGCGTCCGGAACCATAGACCTGAACTTGATCATGTAGAAGGGTTTCCCGTCAAGACCGACGCGCTCCTGAACGTAGAACACGGGATGAGCCACACCGGTGATCTTCACAATGAGGGCGATCAGAAGCAGAAAAGGGCTGAGCAACACGAGCGCGGCGCCGCTGACCAGCAGGTCAAGCCATCGCTTAATGGCCATCTTCCAGCCGGTGAGCGCCACGTCTCGCACCGTCACCAAGGGAAGTCCGTCAAGGTCGCCGATGCTCACTTCAGAGGCCATGATCTGAAATAGGTCCGGGAAGCACTTTATGTTCACGTGTTCTTTCTGGCACCTGGACACTATCTCCAGCATCTCTTTGTGCGAAAGCGTCGGTATGGTTACAATCACCTCATTGATCTGAAGCTCTCTGATAAGCGATCCAATGTCGTCCATCAATCCCACGACGGGAACACCATACACGGTGGACACTCCAGCCTGCTCGTCTGCAAAGCCGACCACGCGGTAGCCGAGTCCGGGTTTGTTCCGGATCTTGTCCAGCACCATCCGGGCGATGTCGCCGGTTCCGACGATGAGCACGCGGTCGGTGGTGACACCCTTGGCCCGAAGTATGGTCTGGACGCTGCCATGAACGATCCGGCCTAGAGTGACCAGGAATACGCAAAGAAGCCAGGTCAAAGCGAGCATTACTCGGGAGTAGGCGAAATCCCTCGACGCGAATGCCGCCACGGCCATGACGATTAGCGATACCACCGAAATGGCGCTGAACACTCCATAGAACTCATCGACGGGCGAAGGGGCGCGCTTGAACCGGTAGAGCCCCTGAACGGCGAAGATGGGCGGTAGCAAGGCGCCCTGCAACAGCGCCAGGCCGGCATAGGTCGACAGGGAGTGCATCTCCTGGACCGGAATCATGTTCGACTGAAATCGAATCTGATAGCCCAGAAGGTACGCGACTATCACCATCAAAACGTCCGTGGCCACCAGAGCGACCACGAGGTAGACGTTGGTGGTCTTCCTCATTGCTCCCTCACCAGCCAGCCGAAACCTCGCGCGCGGTAGCAGCCGCGCAAGATGTTGGGCAACAGCGCCAGCGCCCCGCGCCCGTAGATCGCCCCAACTATCAAGGCATTGACCGGGAAAGGCGTGCTGCTGGCGTAGTGCTTGCGATAGAACGTCAACATCGCCCGATAGAATTCAAATGAAGTCTTGATACCGCGCTGGCGGCTGCTTTCGCCCTTGTAGTGAAGCACCTCGACCTTGCCATTGTAGTACACTTTCCATCCCATCTGCTTGGCTCGATAGGCCAGGTCCAGGTCTTCCCCGTACATGAAGAAATCCTCGTCGAGCATTCCCACCGTCTTCAGCACGTCACCCCGGATCAACATGAACGCGCCCACCACCGAGTCCACCTCGACGACATCGTCAGAATCAAGGTAGGTCAGGTTATACCGGGCGAAGCGCCGGCTGCGGGGAAACGCCTTGCTCAGACCGAGCATCCGATACAGCGACACCTCAGGGGTAGGGAAGCTTCTGCGACAGGCCAGATCCAGAAAGCCGTCGGGGCGCACCAGCTTCGGCCCGGCCGCCCCGACCTCCGGTCGCGAATCCATGAATGACAGCATGTCCTGAAGGGCTGTCTCCGGGAGAAGTGTATCGGGGTTCAGAAGAAGCACGTAGCGAGGGAAAACGCCGGCGCCGCGCAGGAGCATTTCGCGCAAAGCGAGGTTGTTGGCATACGCATATCCCCCATTGCGCGCGCTTCTCACCAGGTTTGCCCGAGGGAACTCCCGCTCCACCATTTCCGCGCTGCCGTCGGCCGAGCCGTTATCGACCACGAAAATGTCGCAGCAAAAATCCCCGTTGCTGCGCGAGATCGAGGCGAGGCAATCGCGAAGGAGGTCGCGCACGTTGTAGCTGACGATGACAATGCCAAGATCCGAAATCGAGCTACCTATTTTTCAGCCTCCACCAAACGCCAGCGGGATATCCGGCCATCTTGGACAAATCACCAACGATCCTGATGACGGGTACTAGGAGAATGGCTGTCGTTATGTCAATCAGACTGTAGCCGGTCAGTTTCGGCAGGAGCCGCTGGTAGGGACGTCGAAGATACGCTGCGGCCCCCAAAAAGACCAGCAGCCAGAGAATCTTATACCAGAATCCCAGCACCATTGCAAGCGGCGCGACCAGATAAGTGAGATAGCGAACCGCGTGCCGTTTGGGCCATAGGCCGGCCTTGCCGTCACCCCTGGCGTACAGAAAGTACTGCCTGGCAAACGATCTTAGCGTGCCGCGCGGCTTGAAATGTACGACGGCGTTCGGCGCAAAAACGTAGCGGCAGCCCGCCTTCCGCAGGTCAAGATCGAAGATAAGATCCTCACAGTAATCCAGCCATTCCGGATAGCCACCAATCGACTCCCAGGCCGAGCGACGGAAAGCCACGGACCTGCTGGACGGAAGGAATGATTTGGGATCCACATCGCCCAGGCCGGGAAGTACCGTCGCGCCCATCGCCGTCTCAAAAGCCGTGGAGCAGTCGGCCACGAAGAAGCCGCTCACCACGTCGACCTCTCTTGAATCCCCCGAGACGCCCCGGAAACCGGCCAGTAGATTCGCCAGCCATTCGGGATGAAGAACGACACCCGCGTCCGTCGAAGCGATGATCTCGCCCCGGGCGTTTCTAATGGCCAGGTTTCGCCCTTGAGAGATGTTACTTCCATCCGCCAAGAGCAGCTTTATCGGTGCGCCCTGCGACACGAACCGCTTGACGGTCGCCACCGTCCCGTCGGTAGACCCACCATCGACCAAAACGATTTCATCAGGCAGCCGTGTTTGAGCCAGGAGCGAATCGATGACACGCTCGATGTTGTGAGCTTCGTTCTTCACCGTGGCGATGACCGACACGACGTACTTATCCAACTCGGTCTACTTCACCCTGATCTCAGCAATCATAGTGGAACCGGCAGTCGCGGGCACGCTGCTGCTTTCTATCTGTATGACGTTTCCGTCTGCATCGAGTTGCGAAACGTAGACTCCGTATTCGCCGGCAGGCAATCCTCCTAGGGCGAGCTTGTACTGATCTCGAATCAGGTCACCCTCGCGCCATCTCCCAGTTGGATACTTGCCCTCCGAAATCGGGTGGTTCTCGCCCAGCAACACGCGGCCATCCTGGCCACGAATCTCTATCCTGACCGAAGAATCGAATCCGATAGGCGGTCCGCCAAGCCAGAAGAGGGTGAGATGCGCTATATCCACCGAGGAGAACGCCGCGCCCTCCGTTTCTCGTCCGAGGGGATGGAGATTGTACCCCAGCAAGCTGATGCGATTGCGGAACACGACGGAAAGGGGCCGGCGAACGCCCAGGGTGGTAGGGTCCTCTCGGGTCTTGGAGGAAACCACCTTGATGGGACCGAAGAGGTACCTGTCCCCCGCGGGTTTTCCACCATCATCCACAAAAGCCAGGCGCCGGCCGCTAGCAGGCTGATACAGTCCGACTTCCAGCATGTACTCTCCCGGGGGCGTTCCCGCCAAAACCTGCACCCCCCGGCGGTCCTCTACTTTGGTGCCCTCCACCCACTTGTCTGTGGGCCTACTGCCCCCGGCAGGCTCGCTATCCATTTGCCCCCAGAGCAGCTCCTTTTCATCAATAATGTGTACGAAGACTGTGTAGCGGTCTTCGATCTTTCTATCGGCCTCCCATCCGAGCATCAAGTCTAGCGAATCCCCGGGCTCCAACAAGCGAGTGCCAAACCGGAGGGAGTCGAGCCTCAGTCCATTTTCATATTTTAGGGACACCGATTGATTGTTACTTTCCGCGTCACCGGGATTGGCATAGAGGCAAAGCCGGATGTTACCAAACCAGCGGTTCTCGATCTTGAAGCTATTCTGATCCAGCCAGTGTTCAACGAAGCTTCCGGGATCGCTCTCGGCCGTGGCCCAAAGCACGAGCCAGGTTCTCGAATGCTTTTCGCCAATGGCTTGTAGGTCCGCGGCCGTTTCCGATTCAACCATGGGCCGCTGACGGGGAAGACTTGATGCTCGGATGGGAGGCGGGTACGTGGGCTGGCTTTGCTTGAAGTAGTAGCGGAATATCTCCTCCTGGCCCGGGGCGTTGAGGACGATGGCATCGCCGGGCCGCAAGCGAGAGCTCACGAAGCCGACCAGGCCCCGGTAATTATCCCGCGCATACGTGGAATCGAAGTAGTACGCCGCGAGTGACTTCTGCAACGGATAGGCCACCGAGGCCAGCAGGAGCGCGACTATGGCCAAAGACCACGCGCCGCTCAGGTACCTCTCGAATGGCGACACCCGAAGGGCAACTCCACCATCGCTCGCGAGCGAAGGAGCGGGGCCTGGGAAAACCCTGGTGCAAATCGCCCTCACGACGGCACATCCTGTTTTCCTGATACTTTCCAAACCAGCGGCGAGAAGCAGACAATAGGCGGGCGCAGCCAACAGCAAGAACTTCGGATTATACATCGGCCGCTTGAGGGACAGAAAGTACAGTATCAGCACTGGAAGGGCCAGGTAGAAGATCACCAACGTGACGGAGAAGGCCTTCTTCCTGAAGCAAATCAGCGATAGCAGGCAAGCGGCAAGTGCGAGCGCGTAAAAGACTGCTTCTCGATTGGGCGTGGCGGCGGCATCTGAGGAGAGACCGAAAGTGAATACCAGAAAGACCCGGCGCACAAGCGTCCCCAGGCTGAACCCTTCGCTGATACTCGGCCACGATTGCAGCTGCCGGGCGGTCAGAATAAGCCAGGGCACGTAGCTAGTGACGATTACGGCCTGAAGCACAACCCACCCTGCCAGCCGGCGAAAAGGCTCTTTCCGACTAATCGTTAGCACGATCAGCGCTAGCGCGGCCACATTTTGAGCCGCTAGGATCGTAAAAGAAAAATAGTGGGAGTAGAGCATGGCGGCGGTGACGAGAACGTAGCAGGCTACGAGAAGCCCTTGGCGGTTAGTGCCGGCGGGCAAAGTTGAACGGGACATCGCGGGTTCCGGGGCTCGCGCGACCATAACTCCGGGGAGCCATGGACGGGAGCCCCCCCGGGCTCCCGGGTCAGGCCTTACAATTCGCTCTTCGCCCGTCACCAGAGGAATGAGCCGAGCAAACAGGTAAAAGGATAGCGCTGCCAGGAAGGCAACCTGCGAGTACATCCGCGCCTCCTGGGAGTAATACACGAGAAAAGGGGACACCGCGGCAAAAACGGCAGCCAGCAGCCCGACCGTCGGACTGAACAATCGGCGCCCCAGCGCGTAGACTACGCTCACCAGCAGAAGACCGGACACCAGCGATAACCAGCGTAGCGCCAGTTCGCTGGTTCCGACAAATGCGGACCAGAAGTGAAGCAGATAATAGTACAGCGGGGGATGAATATCGGCGGCCGAGCGAATGGTAATATCCAGGAGGTCCCTCGGCGCCATGGCTACGATTTCGTCCCCACGCGGCGCTGACGCCCTCATCATACCAAAGGCTTTGTCCGTCGATGCGATAGGCGCGAAGGCCCAGGGCAATCACGAGAACTATTCCCACCAGGATCAGCGTGAATAGGCGCCGCCTTCCGCTATCAGCTTGCGCGGCGACGGATTCGTTCAAGTCAACCATTTCTCATCCACTAGTGCTCTTTCAAATAATTAGGCATCAGGCATCCCTGCTGCCCCCCGCCCCCCAAGGGTTAAGGGTGTCAAGCTTTTGCGGCGCTGCGCGCCGCAAAAGCTTGACACCCCTATCAACCGGGGTAGGGCTCCTTGTCGGAGTGAGTCGTATTTATTAGAATCAGCACTAGAGCAGTTTGGGCTGTCGTTTAGCGAACTGTAGTGCAGGGGCTTGTCCCCTGCTCGCGCCCTAACGCAAAATGCTCTAACCTTCTCCACGCTTGGGTGTGCCACCGTACTCACCGGAAGCGAGCACCGAAGCTCCCACCACGGCCGCCAAAACTCCAACCGAAAAACCAACTATCGCCACCGCCACTCCAAGAATGGCGGGAGGCCAGCGAAAAGTTCGAGAATCCACTATGAAGCCGTCTATGTTCCAGCTTGCGGTTTGGGTATTGCCCTTCAGCTCGGTCACGATCCTCACCGAATGGCGAGCGTCGTCTAGCCCGCCGGCGACGGGGATTGCCTCCTGCCAGGACGGAGATTCGGCCCAGAGATCGACGTAGGCCGCCCCCGAGCTATCCTTCGGCAGCCTGTTAGCCGGAGAAGGTGAACCGTCTATTTCGACTCGCAGCCACCCCATTCCCTCGCCCCTGGCAAGCACCAGGCTCAAATCGGTACCCTTGAAATCAAAACGTATGGTGCTCCCCGGAAGCGCGGCAACTTTGTAGGCCCCCAGAGAAGCCCGTTCATCCTTCTGGTCACGCCACCCCCCCTCGTAGGAGAGCGCCCAGTGCGTTTCTTGATGGTATCCGCGGTAGGCCACTCGATCGTCCTGGGTCATTTGCTTGATGGCGTAGTAGGCCGGCGTGGGGACGAAATCGTAGCCAATTATTCCGAAGTAGTACATCTGCTCCGTCTCATTTACCGGGTGGACGCGTCGAAGGTGCCACAGGTTGGCCATGGGCATCCAGGGCCATTCCTCTAGAATGCGTCTATATCCCTCGACCGTATAGTCGGCCTGTTGCTCGCGTGTAACCCGGCCGAAGATGGGCTCCTGAGGGAAATCCGGCGGGAGGGCATTCCATCCCATTTCCGAAGCCCAGATCGGTTTCTCGGCGTCGCCGTTCCTGACCATAACCTCTCGGATTAGCATCGGACGCGAGAAATTCACATCTCGATCCATGTCGAGACGGCGATCGAAAGGTCCGGAGCGTAGCCCGTAAGGATTGGCACTCATCACGTCGAACCATTGCTTTGCTCCCGCGTCGTACATCTGCTGCAGGAAAACCACATCGTTTATTGCCCTATTGCTCTCTTCCCTCGTCGGGGCCAATGGAGCGATGATGATGACGGCGTCGGGGTTCGCTTCTTTGGCCCTCTGGTAGGCTATCTTCAAGAGCCGCACGTAGTCCCGGGCGCTCACAGTACGGTTCCCCCACTCAAAGGTCGTGTTTGGCTCGTTCCAGATGATGAAATGCTTGACCTTGCCACGGTAGCGACTGACCACGTTGAAGACGAAGTCGCCGAAATCATCGTAGTTGTCCGGAGGCGTTTCAATCTTGGTGTTGCCCGGCCGGGCCCACTGCGGAGACGTGTCCAGGCGCATTATTACCCCGAGCCCGTACTCCTGGGCCAGGTCCACGATGCGGTCCCATTTGGTCCAGGTGTTGCTCACGTCGTTCTTCTCGTCGTAGTACCGGCCCTTTTCCGGTATCTCGATCTCGCTCCACAGCACCTGTTGCTTGATCCAGCCAAAACCCGCGTCCCTAACCATCTCCAGGCTTCGGCGAATCTTGTCTTCGTCCACTTCTTGCTCCAGAAACACGTTGACCCCGAAGGGGTTGACTCCGCTGTTCCGCATGGGCGTCATATCGGCCGTCTCGACGCGCGGGGGAAAAAGCTCCGTGTAAACGGTCAAGAGATCGTTTCTAACCTCGTCGCCGATCAGTCCCACCAGAAAATCCTTGGCGCCTGCTGTTGGTCCGCCGATCAGGAAGACCAGAATAAGGATGGGAATCAGGACGGTCAGGATCGTGACCGGCCGATTCAGGCGGCGAACGCGCGCACCCGTCGCTTTGACTCTCGCCTTGGAGGTCACGCGTTCCCCCTTTTACTAGCTCCCCGTCTCCGACACAAAAGATCATCGTAGAGGTCATCGATTTTGGGTAGAATGACCTTCCAATCGTATTTCTGGGCAACAAGCTTCAGAGCGTTGGAGCCCAGGGATTGCCTGAGGCTGGCATTGGAAAGCAGATTCACGACGGCCCTGGCAAAATCATTGGCGCCATCTGCCACCAGGAGGTCGACGCCGTCGGTCGCCCGTATGCCTTGATATCCCAGAGAAGTCGAGACGACGGGCAGGCTCGATGCCATGGCCTCAAGGACCTTGAAGCGGGTACCGCCACCGAAGCGCAAGGGGACTACGTAAGCCGAGGCGCGATCGAGAAACGGACGCACGTCCTCGACGAAGCCCGTTACCACCACTCCGTCGAGCCTGGAAAGTCGCTTGACTTCTTCTTTCGGATTCAAACCCACTATCCACAGTTTCGTATCGGGAACGGCCTTCCTTACTTCGGAAAAGATGTGCCGGCAAAACCAGGTTACGGCGTCGACGTTTGGCCTGTAATCCATGGTCCCGGTGAAGACGAGGTGAAGCCCACCCGAGGTGAGCTTGAGGCGATCATCCGTCCGGGCGAAGAACTCCACATCTATCCCATTTTGAACGACGCCCACAAGTCGCGGATTGGCAATGGTCGAGACCGCCGCGGCGTCTTCCTCCGACACCACGATCACACCGTCGGCTAGGGATACTATGTGGGCCTCGAAGGCGGTAAGACGGTGCCACTGCAAGAGCGAATACAGAGCCCCGTGCCACTTGGCGGCGTTGAGCCGGTCTATCTCGAAGGCACGCTTCTGCAGCAAGTACTCGCAGTTGTGATCGTCGAACACCATGATGGGCAGATCGCCGGCGTGAATGCGGCCGGAGTTCCTGAGCCTTTCCCAGTGGATGGTCATCTCCAGGCCTTCTATTTGAACCAGATCGAAGGCCCCGTCGCGAAGTAGTTGTTCCAGGGCGCCGGTCATCTCCGACGAGGCCAGCCGAAGGGCAAGGTCGGGAGTGCTGTGAAGGAACAGATCCTGAAGGAACAGATCCCTGGCCCGACTCACGGTAGGCCGGCTGTATGCTGATACCAGGTGCACCTCCGCGCAGACCTCCTGAAGGGCCGCGGGAGGCTCTTGCCCCTCGTTTTCCTCGAAGGTGAGCAAGTGTACCTCGTGATTACCGGCCAGGTGCTTCAAGATGTTGAAGTTTCTCGCCGTCGTCCCTTTGCGGGGCGGGTATGGGATTTGGGGGGTCACCAAAAGCACCTTCAAGCTTCTCGGCCCCCCTCGCACACCAGATGGTAGACTTCTAGCGTCTTCATCGCCGCCGCGGACCAGGTGAACTGCCTCGACCTCTCCAGTCCTCTAGAAACCAGATCATCACGCTCCTCCCGGCTGGACAACAGCCGGAGCATGGCCAGCGTCCAGCCTTGCACGTCGAGTGGAGAGACCTTGACCGCCGCTTCGCCCACGACTTCGGGCAAAGAGGAGGTGTTTGAAACGACACACGGCGTGCCACAAGCCATGGCCTCCAGTGGAGGGAAGCCAAAGCCTTCGTAGACCGATGGCTGTACCAGGAGAGTAGCGCCGTTGTACAACGCCACCAGGTCCTCTGCCTCAACCTGACCGGTGAAAATCACTCTGTCTGAAAGACCGAGGCTCCGGACTCGGGAAAAAACGTCGTCACATAACCATCCTTTTGAACCGGCAACTACCAGTTTCATTACGGAAGCGCCGTGTTCTTCCGCGCTTTGGGCGCGAGCGGACAGAACCTGGGCAAAGGCATCTAGAAAAGTGACCAGATTCTTGCGAGGCTCCAGCGTCCCCACAAACAGGACAAAGGGGACCGTCACACCCAGCCGTCGCAAAGGCTCCTCGACGCGGCGGAGCTCTTTTAACGGCCGGAACATACGGTCCACACCGTGATGCACGACGAATACCTTGGTCTCCGGGACGCCGAGACGCTCGACAATATCCCGCTTGGTGCTATTTGATACGGCGATGATGGCATCGGCGCTCCGAGCCGCCCGGAAGACCTGTGAGTAGTAGCGCCGGCTTCCGAGGGTCAGAATCTGGGGATAGAGCAGAAAGGCCAGGTCATGGATGGTTATCACAGACTTACAGCGCCGGACAAAAGGTGGAATGAAATCCGGACTATGCAACAGATCGATGCCCTGCCTCAGCAGCTCGATCGGCAAGCCAATCTGCTCGAAGCGGTGGTGACAGGGGGTCCAGAGCCTGACCTTCCGGAAATGATTCTGGGTTGCCGCGGAGGATTCGTCTTTCCGGCTGAGCAGCACGGCAAACTCCGAGGAGTCGGCCACATCCTCGAACTCCTGGAGCAACCTGGACACATAGACGCCGATGCCGGCTTTCTGGTAGTGGATCAGCCTGGCGTCTATCGCGGCACGCACGTCGGTTCCTCCTGACGACCGGCTAGACGATTCGCAACGGCAATCAGTCCGGCCACGAGCCAAAACAAGGCCACGGTATGAGGGAATTTCAGATTGAAGAAGTGGTGATCGAAGAGGCCCGCGACGAGGGCCGCAACAAGAGCCGCCACCAATCCCAGCGTCACACCCTGCCAACGAGCATCCAGGACGGCGCCGAGTTGGCGCAGGCTTTTCACCAACAATGAGGCGACGATCGACAAGAACACCGCCACGCCGATCAGTCCCATTTGTTCAGCCATTAACAGATATATGCTGGACACCCCAACATAGAGATCGATGGAGGGCGCCTGGCCGAACCCCACGCCGAACCAGGGGTAACTGGAGATCAGGCGGATGGCATCCTTATACTCTCCCAATCGCATAGCCGCAGCTTGATCTCGCGCCTGAAATCCGGAAGCCAAATGCGATAGGTACGGGATGTCCTGAGGAACCAGGCCAATGTACAGGGCAACGGCGATCGTGGCAAACAGCGCCCATAGCCTGCGGTACTTGAACGTAGCGATGAAGAGCAAGGCCACTACTAAGCCCATCCAGGAGCTGCGAGACAGCGTCAGCAGGAGCCCCACCGCGATAATGCCAGAGGTCACGACCAGCGCTTTTCTGGAAAGCACCGGAAAGGCCGACATCAGCTGGCTCAACGAGAGCGTCGCGGCCAGCATGAGGGTGGCGCCAAGAATGTTTGGATCGATGGAAGTGGCCGTCGCTCTCAAGGTCTTCGTGCCGGCGATGTAGCGCAAGACCGTCGGACCGGTAGGGTACTCCAGGGTGTGGAGCGCGGATAGCAGCCTAATACTGGTGGCGGAGGGAAGCACGTAGAGCACTATTCCGACGCCGGCCGCGATAGTGCCGCCGATGATGATTCCCTTCACTATCTGCTCCACCTGCTGCCGCGTGTGCACACAGTTGAGCACCGTAAAGAAGAACAAGATACTATTGATGATCTTCAAGAACAAGCGAGTCGCTTCCGCCGACACCGCATAGGCCGTCCCGCTCACGTAGGAGACGATGGCTAGCAACAAGAAAACCAGGACAAGGTTGCCCGGATGGCCCACCAGAACCCTGGCACCAGGAGTAACCAGCAGGCGTAGAAGCCACATCAGTAAGAGGGTAGTCAGGGTTACATCGATCAAAGTCAGCTTGAAAGCGCCCAGCGGAACAGACGTGTGCTCTTCCGATCTTAGAACCGCGAAAGGCAGAAGTGTGGCGATGGCGACGAAGGAGAGTATCCCGACCTGGGTATTCCGAAGGAAAGCGACGCCCAATGCGGCACCAATCAAGGCCGCTACCACGTAAAGCGGTCCGAACGCCGCGGTGCCGATCCCAAGGACCACGCCGCCGAGCACGGCGATCAAAGCTACTCTCGGCAGGGCACGAGCGCGGTTCTCTAGACCCGTCTGGGCGACCGTAAAGAACGCCATTAAGACCTCGACTGTTCGCTCTATTTACCAACGAACCAGCAAGCGCGCGGTTGCGCTCGCTTGTCTGCCCAACCGCGGTAAGCGCGGATGCAACCGTCTTGCACTCCGGACGTACTCTGGCGGCAGTATCCTATCACATTGGGTATGGTGGGGCAAGGTTAAGGGATCGGTTAGTCGGACCGGTCACGACTGAAGGATGCTGTCATACGCTTCAGTGTGCGCTTTCCCTATGGCACTCCAATTGAAGGAGGGGGCAATTCCCGCAATCGACCTGCTTAGCTGGGCGCGCATCGATGGGGAAGCAGCGAGCTCGGCGAGCGCACTGAGAAGAGCCTCGGGATCTCGCGGAGGCACCAGTTTCACCGCGCCGTCGAGTTGGGGGAATTCGGGGTGATGCCGGCGCTTCGCAGTAGATCCTGTGGTTGTGGTAACGATCGGCAGCTCGTGTTCGATGGCAGCCATCAGGGAACCGTGGCGGAGGGATGCCCCTTCGTTGAAAGGCAGCACACAGATATCGGAGGCCAGCAGATTCGCCGAAACCTCTCCGCGACTGGTGAATCCAGTCCAGATCACGGAGGAACGGAGGTCCGAGCCCTCGACCAGCGCCTTAATGCGCTGCCCATAAGCCAGGTTGGTCGGGTCGCTATCGCCAAAGCTACCGCCTGCCATCATCAGCCTGGCCTTCAATCCCATCTTGTGAAGTCCCGAGAAGGCTTCCAGCAGAACGTCGATGCCCTTGCTTTCATTCAGAAATCCAAAGTACACCAGCAGCACCTCCCCCAGCTCGATTCCGAGCCGGTGTCTCCACCTTTCACGGTCAAATCCCGGGGGAGGTGCATTGGGAATGTTGCTGCCGATGGGAACCGCCAGCACCTTGACCTTTTCCACAAGTCGAGCTGCTGCCCTGACGAACCTACCCACGGCTGATTCTTTCGAAAGTCTTTCGTAGTCCTCGGGATTAGTGGCGACGGCCGCATCGGAGAGGCCCGCCAGTAGCTGCGCCGGAAGCTGCCGGATGGAGCCGGCCTTGGGGAAGAGGTATGGCTCCTTCAGGTCGTGAAAAGTGACGACCAGGCGCGGCCGGCTCTGGGACAAGCGGAGCCGCATGGGCAGCAAGTTGATCGCGGGGTGCATATGGTAGCCGCCCGTCTGATACTGGATGTGCAAGACGTCCGGGTTGAACCTGGAGACGACGCGCAGAATAGCTGACCAGCTAGAGAAGGTCCATTTGTCCACCGCCGGCAGCACGCTGTCAAAAACGCCTTCATTGTCGTTACCAAGCGACTTCGCCTTGACCGACGTCACCACCTCAACCTCGCAGCCGAGCTGGCGCAGCGCCGACGACAGGTGGCTGGTATAATCTCCAACTCCCCCCTGCATCGGCGGGTATTCAGGCGTTACCATGCAGACTTTCACTCAGCTTCACCCACCAAGCCCGATGATCCGGCCCACATGCCACCTGGGCGAAGCACCGGCCAACACGGACAGTCTATGCTTTCTCATCCCTCGATTTCGCGGGACCAGCAACAGCTTTAGGGTTTCCTCGACGATCTGGAAAACGAAAGTAGCGCAGATGAAAAGGCGGAGAATCTCCTCGTGCACCGGTCCTAGATTCTTGCCGAAGAACTTGCATTTGCTGTCGTGGAAGTAGATGTTTCTGCTCAATACGTCCTGATCGCTGCTCTGAGCTTCGTGATGCACCACCACCGCCCCCGGATGATAGATTACCTGCCATCCAGCCTTCTTTAGCCGGTAGCACAGATCCATTTCCTCCGAATACATGAAATACCGCTCGTCGAAAAGCTTAGACGAGCCCAGCGCCTCACTCCGAATGAGCATGCAGGCCCCTACCACCCAGTCTACGCTTTGAACCCGATCGTCGGACACGTCCGCCAAATAGTACTCCTCAAGGAGAGGGTGTTTGGGGAAGTACCTTTGCAAGATGGTGCTCTCGATAAAGGCGGTGCTATATCGCGGAAATCTACGCCGCGAGGACTGGACCCGACCGTTGGGAAACAGCAGCTTCGGACCGATCACCGCGGCTTCCGGGTGAGCATCCATGAAGCGAGTCAGGGTACGCAAAGCCCCGGCCGCGACCTCCGTATCCGGATTCAGGGGCATAATGTATCGGCCGCCGGCCAGGGAAGCGGCCTGATTATTGGCTTTGGTGAAACCCACGTTTCGATGATTTTCGATCAGCCGAACCCACGGAAACTCGGACCGGACCATCTCGACCGTGCCATCGGAAGAAGCATTATCGACGACGAATACCTCTGCCGACAGACCGTCCACCGTCTCAACTTCCGGACGGATCGATTGGAGGCATCGTCGCAGTAATGGACTGACGTTCCAGCTAACTATGATTATGGAGATATCCACCACAGGGTCTCCAGGGCCGAGTTTCCGTGGGTTCGG
>JAMDCE010000697.1 GCA_023489135.1 Chloroflexota bacterium | reverse complement strand
AAACTTAAACATCGTTTCTGGTCGCGCACTAAGCAATCTGAATCGCACGAATGTTGGGAATGGCAAGGGTCAACTATGAACACAGGATACGGGCAAATTGAAGTGCTGGTTGACAGGAAGCGCTATGTCTTTCTCTCGCATAGATTGTCATTTGAGTTACACAACGGGCCAATTCCAACAGGATTGTTTGTATGCCATCATTGCGATAACAAACGTTGCGTTAACCCAGCCCATCTATTCCTCGGAACTAACAAAGAAAACATACATGATGCCATGAGGAAGGGCAGAGTTCCTCAATTAACTGATGCGGCATGCAAGGTACGCAGTGATCAACATCCATTTTGGCACCATCCTGAATACGTTCGAGGTGAGGCCAATGGGTTTGCTAAACTCACGGAGAATCAAGTTGTATTGATTCGTCAACGATATACGGAGGGAGGCATAACTCTTGATGCGTTGGGGGCAGAGTTTGGAGTGAGTCGCGACTGCATCTATCGCATTGTTCGAGGATTCAATTGGCGTCATGTCGGCGGGCCCATTCTACCTGCTAATCACCAAGTTGGCAGACGCAATCGCGTTGAGGGTTTGAAAGCGAGTCATCCAGACCACTTTTCTATAGCAGGCAGAAAAGGTTGTGCGAAACGTTATGGCAATCTTTAGCTCGTTCTGGACCGACTGCAACGCACAGCCAACAAACGAGAGGCTGCGCGTTGTGGGGCTAGTGAAGGTCTTGGCCAGCCAGGGGAAGGGAGAATAACATGACACACACATTTGAGTTAGTCGACGAATATCACGGAGTAGCTATGTGGCGCCGTGATGATGGCAAATTTGCCATCACGTGTATCGACCGAAACGCTGGGCAGGTATACAGCTACCTGCGCAGCGACAAGCCGGCCCAGCCAAGTACGAACTGGTTCGCAGCGATCAGCGACTGTGGCATCGACTACGTCGCTGGCGCTTACAGTGAGAGTTATATCCGCCACCAGTTCAAGAGGTGGAAATCCGAGTATGACCACGAGGACTCCGATTATCCTGACTATGCTGCTGAGTACATCGCCCTAGCCAGCCAGGGGAAGGAGGACTAACAATGCAACACCCAACAACAGGCCCAACCTATCATGACGCAGATGGTAACCCCGCTCAACTCGTCCGCTGCCCTGATTGCGGACAAATGGAGTGGTGGACAGAGGAGGAATTAAGAGATCACGGCAAGTGCAGGGCGAGTAGCGAGCCGTGCTGGCGCGAGAGGTAGTAGCCAGACACGCAGGAAAGAATGTTTAGTTTTGCCGAGTTGCACAGCCAGAGCCCCGCAAGGTCGCGGGGCTTCTTATTCCGCCCGGAATATTCTAATTATTACTGGTTTCTGATCCAGTATGGTTCGATACTCCCTCACTTGTTCTTACACCTGTTGACAAAGCTCGCCAGACTGTTTATGCTACTGCCTAGCCAATCCATTGCTTTTCGATTTCTAGGCGGTAGCGTGCACGGGTGTCCTTGCGGCTACTATGGCGATAGCGTCAAGGAATGCACTTGCTCCGAGGTGATGGTCTCGCGCTACCAGAAGCGTATTTCCGGACCGCTTCTGGATCGCATCGACATTCACGTCGAAGTGCCGCGAGTGCAATACGAGAAGCTGTCCGACAACAGGGTCGGCGAAACCTCGGCGCAGATTCGCGCCCGGGTAGAAGCAGCACGAGAGCGCCAGCGGCGGCGGTTCGTTAGAACCAAGCTAACCTGCAACGCCGAGATGGGGCCTGGCGAGGTTCGTGAGTATTGTCAGGTCGATGCCGCGGCCCAGGGGCTGATGAAGGCCGCGATGAACCAGTTGCACCTGTCGGCACGTGGGTTCCATCGCGTCCTGAAACTTGCGCGGACGATAGCGGACCTGGCCGGCGCCGACGTCATCGGCGCGGCCCACGTGGCCGAGGCGGTGCAATACCGGCCGAGGGGAAGGGGGTGACGATCAATAAGCCGTCGCAATTGCCATTGACATCGTCAGTCTTGCCCAATATATTTCACTGGGCTTGAGGTACTCTCGCATGCAAATCTGTTTGCTCCAGTGGAAGGGATATGTCTACATATGATCGAGCCGAGCCTGCTATCGCGACCTACCAGGCTAATAGCATATCGAAGATATCGGTTAGACCGTTCTGGGTCGCGATCGTTGTCGGTGTCGCTGCACTAATAGCTTACGTCGCAACCCTGGCGCCTGATATTGTCGGCGGTGATGGTGGGGAGTTCCAGTTTGTCCCTTACGTGTTGGGCATCCCTCATCGCACTGGGTATCCACTCTACACCGTCGTAGGCAAGCTCTGGTCCTTTATTCCACTGGGCTCTGTCGCCTTTCGCATGAATCTGCTGTCCGCAGTATTTGGCGCCGCCACTGTCGCCTTCGTTTATCTGGCTGCCTGGGAAATGACGAGCCGATTGGTCCCATCATTGTTGGCTGCTGCATCTCTGGCTGTATCTGGACTGTTTTGGCTCTGGAGCACGATGGCTGGGGTGCGATCTTCTACGGCGATGACGACCGCCGTAGTAATCTACCTTGCTTTGCGGTACCAAAGGTTAACGAAGACTGCCCCTGGTAGTCCAGTTGCATCAAATGCTTTCATCTGGCTAGCGTTTGCTTACGGAATTGCGTTGGCTCACCACCGCTCGGTGATCCCTCCTTAGGAACACCAGGGAAAACGGTTAGACGTGCAAGACGTTGGTCCTATGGAACGAACGTGTTCCTTGACAGCTCCTTTTCGCTGTGATATTATACAGCCTACAGGCTAACTAAGCGTTTATTAAGTAAACTTCTTAATCATCGTTGATTCCTCAGAGAAGCAGTGTTGCTCCAGAGTTTCTTCGGATTTCCTTTGTGAGGTAGCGGCCATGGCGAAGGGCGCCTATTATGATAGGAACACCTGGCCCGAGGCAGGCGAACTTGCCCAAGAGAACCGCATTGTTGTGCTGCCTGTAGGGGCGGTGGAGCAGCACGGTATGCACCTGCCGCTGAATACCGACAATGTTCTCGTTTGGTCAGTTTGCGAAACTGCCCTGAAAATTGCGCCTGGCGAAATACTTTTGCTTCCTGTCGTGCCCTATGGATTCTGTGAGACTATGATGGATTTCCCTGGCACTATCACCATTGAGCCATCTCATCTGACGGAATACGTGCTTGACATTGTCAAGAGCGTTGGACACCACGGATTCCGGAAGGCGGTCATCGTCAACGGGCACGGCTCAAATCGTGCTATCCTCGAAGTTGTTGCACGCCGTGCCGTTATCGAGGGCGATGTAATGTGCGCAGTACTCTCTTATTGGGACCTTATTCGCGCGGAGATGGCCGAATTAAGGGAATCAGAGCCTGGCGGCATCGCTCACGCCTGTGAGATGGAGACCTCTATGTATCTGCACCTGGACCAGGACGCGGTCCAAATGGACAAGGCTGTCAAAGATATCGGCTACCCACCTACGGAATTCTTCAGCATCGATTTTGCAAAGGGTGGCGCAGCAGGGTTCTCTCCTTATTGGTCAACCTTTTCGAAGACCGGGACGCTGGGAGATCCGACGCAGGCATCTTCAGACAAGGGCGAGAAGTTCCTGGTTGCTGCTGCAACGGGACTGCTGGAACTGATAAGGGAGTTCCGCCGGCGGCCGATTGACCCCAGAGTAGATCATCACTAGTAATCAGGTCCGTGGAAGTACCATAGCGTCTGTCTCGATATGTACAGAAACTTGCGGTCTTCCTTGTTGTGGTTGCGATCTCCTATTGCGTTCGTAGTTTCATCGAATAAACATTTTTGAAGGAGGGACGAGGATGCGCAGAAAACGGGCTGCAGTTGTGGTTGTGCTCTTGGTGGTGATTCTAGGGCTGATTTTGTCTGCATGCAGTAGTGCTCAGACATCTATTCCCACCTTCTCCTGTATCT
>JAMDCE010000457.1 GCA_023489135.1 Chloroflexota bacterium | reverse complement strand
CAATGCCCGATCCCCGAGTCGCATCCTTCTTTGAAGGACGCAATCCGCCATCTTCTACGCCCTCGGAAGACTGAAGTAGAAAATGCTCCCTCGGCCTACTTCGCTCTCCACCCATATCCGTCCCCCGTGCCGTTCCACGATCCTCTTGCAGATCGCCAGACCAATTCCCGTGCCACGATACTCGGCCCGTCCGTGCAAACGCTGGAAGAGTAGAAAGATGCGCTGGAAATACTCCGGAGCTATTCCGACACCATTGTCCCGCACCGAGAACACCCAATCACTTCCCTTAGGTTCAGCCGAGACGTGAATGCGAGGCGTCTCCTCGCCGTGGAACTTGATGGAGTTACCGATCAGGTTCTGGAAGAGCTGAACCAACTGCGGGCGGTCGGCCTGCACCGCCGGCAGCGCATCGTGCGTGATCTCGGCGCCACTCTCTTCAATCGCAAACTGAAGGTTGGACATCGCCTCCTGAAGGGCGGCCGAGGCCTCCGTTGCCGCTGGGGGCCGTCCCCGCGTGCCCACCCGCGAGTACGCCAGCAGATCGTTGATCAGCACCTGCATCCTGGTGGCCCCATCCACCGCGTAGGCGATGAATTCGTCGGCATCGGAATCGAGCTTGCCCTGGTACCGCCGCGCCAGCAATTGTACATAGCTGGCCACCATCCGCAAGGGCTCCTGCAGATCGTGGGAGGCGACGTAGGCGAACTGCTGGAGATCGGCGTTGGAACGCTCCAGCTCGGCCGTCCTTTCTTTCACCCGGAGCTCCAGCTCTTCATTGAGTCTTCTGAGTTCGGCCTCGGCTCCGCTCCGGCGGGCGTCGATTCGCTCCAGCGAGCCGGTGGTTACGGACACCACGGCCGCAAACGCTACCATGATCAGCACCGTATGCACAGCGGCCTCAAACCCGGGATCATACAGGGCCGCGCGCTGGCCCGCCAGTGCCAGTTGATCCAATAGCAGTGGAGCAATGAGAATGAAAGGCAAGAGACGACGAATAGTGACACCCCCAGCGCCACCGCTGGTCAGCGCCGCCACGAAGCCCTTGTCCGGGCGCGCCAGGAGAACGCCCAGGCAGAGCAGTAAAAAGGCCACCGACCCCTGCAGCGCGATAGCCGTGTACGAACCGATGCCGTACAAAGCCGGACGGCCGTAGGTGTAGCCGACCAGGGCCAGCAAGCCAATCATGCCTTCCACAAGAATGACAAACTGGGCCGGCCGGTAGCCGCGAGGTGTCTGCACATCGAGCAGTAACAGGGCTACGCCGATGAGAACGAAGTTCAGGGCGGCGTTGGGCGGCACCCGGCCCGGGAAGGCGGTTTCCACCGTTAGGAGGGATTGCCGGAAAATCAGTTGGTCAATTCCAAGGTTCCAACCCAGCAAGTATTCGATGAGCGTGAGGAGGCCGATAAGGATGACCAGCAGCGCGCATACGCGCCCAATTCCGCGCTTCCATTCATTTGTTCGTTCAGACTGCAGCAGCCATAGTGACACGCCAGCCAGAACGAAGGCGATGGCCGCATTGGGGAACATCACTACGACACTGTAATGAAAGGTCTTTAGAATCTCGATGTCCAGGGTCCACCCGACGAGCACCAGGAGGCCAATAAGAGAGGCGCCGACGCCGGCCACGGGCGCAACGGATTTGAGAACGGGAGCAAGGCGAGGATTTGAGGCCGGCCTCATCGCCGCGATCCTTTCATTGGCAGATTCAATGGCCCGCCGATCTTCCTTGGCAGAGTCAGTTTCATAAATGGGCACGTTTCTCTTTCTCGCGCCCTGCTTCAACAGAACTAATTCATCTGATGGCGCCCTTTGCTTCGACAATGGCAAAAGGCGCCCAATCGAAGGGCACCTCTTTGCGCGTTCCGAGGATCCAACTTCAGCATTCTCGGGGGGGGACTTTCAGCCACCGGCACGAAGCCGTCCAAACCGGGGTAACTG
This sequence comes from Chloroflexota bacterium, assembly GCA_023489135.1. The sequence continues at coordinate 17,176 of JAMDCE010000457.1, read as the reverse complement.
GAAGCAATTTGCGCCTTCATTGATGGTACCACCTGCGCCTGGCCGGGTCAAGGTAATCGCAGAGAAGACTTCATCGTTGAGGACGCCGCGGCCGCTCCAGAGGGTTTTGGTCCCTGGCAACACCGGTGCTAGCCACATCAGAGCCCGAAGCTCGCCACTAGTATCTATTGACAAGTTAGATACAATGTATCGGCAGCTAAACGCTTTCTCAGCGATCTTCCGGCGTTTCTGCGTCTTTCCCACTGTCATCCTCTCCAGCATAGCCGGAGGTTGCACCTCTATCCGTAAATCGAAGAGTCGGCTCCGGACAATTAGAATTGAGGCCAGCCGGTTCAGTCCGGTGGCACTTGGTAAGACGTGGCGCACTAGCTTATCGTGAGAAGCTAGTGCGCCATTTGGCGATCGTAATATCCTGCAGGACAGCCGACTCGAGCCGCCAGGTTCGAAGGGCGAAGACACGACGAAGCCCGTCTAGGAGCAGCTACCTGGCGGGCTTTCGCTTTGGGGCTGTTCGTGAGCTTCCTCCTCACCGGGATTCATTGATCAAGCATTGCTCAGTGCTTCAGGTTCTTGAGAGGCACCACAGCGCTTGGCCGGCGACATCTTACCTTGCGATCTGTCAGTGAGATACCCGTTGCCTCAAGGACCGTGCGAGTATATAATGACTATTGCAGTCGCCTTTCGAGGGAAAGAGCCGATCTTTCCGGGCTTCCCGGGGTGCTGGAGAGGCCTGCTCATAGACTGGAGAGCCGTGGCGAATTTCTCGCCAGGAGGTCCGTTGTGGAGCCTGCCGCCGCTAGCGTCGTCTCCTTCCTGGGCTCGAGCCTTCTGTTCGCCAGGTGCCCTTGCTCTACTGCGGCCCCCTACTGCAGCCAAACCGAGAATCATATGAGTTCGGCGTCACGTTTCCTTCGCAGACCGCTCAACGCTTTCATCAACTCTTGGCCGCGGGGAGGACGATAATGGACGGGTCCAGCCAATCAGGGCAGAACTTGGGGCAGTACCGGCTGATCGAACAGATCGGGCGAGGTGGAATGGCCACCGTTTTCAAGGCCTATCAGCCTAGCCTCGACCGCTACGTCGCCATCAAGGTTCTCGCCCCTCAGTACGCCGCTGACCCGGACTTTGCCGAGCGCTTCCGGCGTGAAGCCAAGGCCGTCGCGAGCCTTCGCCATCCCAACATCCTTACGCTTCACGACTACGGTGAGGAGGGTGGCACAGCTTACATCGTCATGGAGTTCCTGGAGGGTCGCACTTTGAAGCATCTCCTGGGAGAAACGCTGGACCTGCAGAGGGCCAGCCAGATTATCACCCAGCTTGCCAGCGCCCTCGATTACGCCCATCAGCGCGGGATAGTCCACCGTGACGTGAAACCGGCGAACGTTCTGCTGGCCGAAGAGGGGCGGGTCGTGTTAAGCGACTTTGGCATCGCCAAAATAATGGAGGCGACCGCCCAACTGACTGCTGCCGGTGTGGGAATAGGTACGCCGGAGTACATGAGTCCCGAGCAGGGCCAGGGCAAGCCAGTCGATCACCGAAGCGACATCTACTCTCTCGGCGTCGTGCTTTACGAGATGCTCACCGGCCGCACTCCTTTCAGCGCGGACACGCCCTATGCGGTGATCTACAGCCACATCCACAAACCCTTGCCCCTCCCGCACGAATTGAATCCTCATCTGGGCGAGCCGGTGGAAAGGGTCATTCTGAAGGCGCTGGCCAAGGAGCCGGCCGATCGTTTCCAGAGGGCGGGCGAGTTGAGTCAAGCCCTGAACGCCGCCTTGCAATCCCCCGGGACCATCGTCACCGGGCCACCGCCGGACTTTGCCACATCCGATCGAGTCACGCAGCTATACGCCGGGGCCCGGGCCGCCGAGAGCGCCGGCCGGACGGCCGAAGCCCTGGATTTGCTCACCCAGGTCCAGCGGATCTCTCCGGGCTACCGCGACGTGGCCCAGTCGCTGGAGAGACTGCGAAGCCAGCCTTTGCCGCCGCCGCAGGCGAGGGCCGAAGAAAAGCGGCCGGAGGATATCGACGGTCTGTACCGGGAGGCCGTGCGCCTGATGAACCTCCGCCACTGGGAGCCAGCGCGCGACCTCCTCCTGAGGGTGCTGGCGATCAACCCCAACCAGGGAAACGCTCGGGCCAAGCTGGCTGCGGTCGAGCGAGAGCTGGCAACGCGCCCTTCCAAGGCCGCAGCGAGCCAGGTCGTTCCCAAGAAGGGTGGGTTTCCGCGTTGGGGTTACGCGATGATCGCCGGAGGCGCGGCCCTCGTCTTGATCTGCGGGCTTGGCCTTGGCTTGACGACCATAGCTGGCTTCTTCGGAGAGGCTTCCGGCTCGACGGCCACGGCCACCCTCGAACCGAAGAGGGCGACCGCTGGGCCAAACGAGCAACCCACCGAATCGGCAACGGAGGTCGCTGTGGACAGCACGCCGGATCCGGCCCATCCAGGGGTGCTCTTCGACGATGACTTCAGAGACAACCGGCACAACTGGACCTCGGTCGGTGGCCACGTTGCCGTGGCCGACGGAGAGCTCAACATTGCCAGCGACTGGCCGGACGCAGTTCTGCTGGCCCTGCCCGAGTCCTCACCGGAGGTGAAGGATTTCCGGTACGATGCCACCGTAACCAAGGTGACCGGACCTGACGATTGGGGCTACGGCCTGGCGTTCGGAATCACGGCAAAAGAATCGTCTTACTATTACCACGCCTTCTTGGTATACGGAAATGGGAACTACAGGGTGATGGCCTGGACCAGTGATGGGTGGGTCGAGAAAGTGCCTTCGACGCCGTCGCCCTTGATAAACAAAGGCGATGCGACCAACGAGCTATCCGTTGTTGCCGAGGGACCGAAACTAAGCCTCTACATCAACGGCGTGATGGCCCAGGAGTTGCAGGACCAGGCCGGGTACCACGGGAAAGTCGGCCTCTTCCTGGAGAACGACGGGTTCGTCGTCACGGCTAGCCGCGCCTACGTGACCGACGCGCTGGCCGGCGCTGAGCAGACCAGGTAGGCCGTTCGTCGAAGACCTGTGTGAAGTGAAACCTTAATCCGTGGATTCGCTCTCAGATCGTCACCCTGCCGGTCAGCGCTTTGATCTTGGACTCACGGATTAAGGTGAAACGCCTCCCATTGACTTATACGGCCCAACGCGCATAATATTAATTGACACGCTTGCTATTATAGACTTGCCACTACGGGCTGACTTCTTGGGCGCTATTCCTTCTTTACGTCCCACTAACGCGCCATCGCAAGGGACCAATTCATACCGGGTCTACACAATATTGAGCGAGTTCTCGGCAGTTGTGACAGCCTAGCTGTCACAGCCTTCTGTTACGCTTCTGGGGAGACGGAACCCCGCGTGAACGTGCCTCGGAGAGACTTGCCCAGCGGCGCCAAGGAGAGACAGTGGCTTCAGGTGGAGTTCGGTCGAGGTCGGCTCGTAAGCGTGGCTGTCGATAACGACAAGACGACTGAGGCCAGGGAGAGAATTCAGGAGAAGCTGGACAGGCTTAGGAGGGGAGACCACTTGAAATAGCCAGATTTAGGAGGCCAAGCTACTTTGTCCATTCGATCAAGGAGAGGCGGACTTGCGCAGATCAGGGAAGGTGCTGGAAAAGTCAAAGGGCATACGAGACAGGAAAGAGACGGACTGAGCCTAAGTTTAGAGAGGGAGGGTAACTGCAATGACGAGTGGGGAATGGTACAAGCAAGCTGATTTACTTGAGTATCCTGGCGTGTACCCCGACGGCCACCTGGCCATACGAGAGCATGAGGAGGCCAGAAAGTACAACTGGAAAGTCAGATCGTTTAGTTTCGGCGGGGAGTCAATTACCCCTGCAGATGAAACAAATCCGTTGCAGGAACTTCAGCGCAGACTTATGGACGGCTTTGCGTTTCCTGTCCCCGTAACAGTGTTGTTCTCGCACGAGACAAGTTCACTAAGCTAATTCGAGATAATTGGACCACGGTAGAAAACAAGGGTTTCCCGATAATCATCCGCAACAAGCCGGGAGGAGACAAGAAATGGACGATCAACTAGAAGAGAAAGTTCAGGGTCAGGACGACGAGGAGACTATAGGTCTGACGTTCACTCAGCTCAGAGACATAATACGGGCACCTCGACTTCGGCGCGGACCCGTTTGGCTTATGGACCCGAAGGACAACAGCCCGGAAGCAGAGCGCCGTAGAGAGGAGGCCGAGCGCCGCAAGATCGAAGAGGTTGTTGGGGAACTTCTCGAAGCAGGACTTGCCGAAGCGATTGTCGCGAACAATATGCAGTTACTGAAAGACATCCGGACGGCGCTTGATAAGTGACCGGCAAACATTCGTTGTTGCTACTTCGAATGTGTTGAAGAACCGACCTCGAACTCATCGAACAAAAGTACTTGAATTGCGTTATAATTGGGTGAAACGACCTCAAGGCCAGGTGGAGCGGTTGTTGACCGCAGCCCAGGTGTGTGAGAGGAGGTTCTTCATGACCGATGACGCCAATACTGGTCTCCGGGCTCCACTGACTATTTACCTCGAAGGCCCAGCGGTTCGCCGGCACCGCATCGCCCTCCACGACCTTGTTCTGTTTTGTCGTCAACTGCAGACGGCTATGGATAGGGTAGGGCAAGTATTACTTAACGAGAGTGATAGCTCGAGGCGTGGACGGAAACCAGCCGAGGTCAGAGGGCGCTGCTCCCTGGATTTGGTGGAAATCAGAGGAGGAAGCTTGACCCTTGCTTGTGACTTGCCGGCGCAGAATCAACTTTCCATGTTTGATGATCTGGGCGAAAAGGCGCTGACTCACTTAGTTCAGGGGATTGCAGCGATTGGAGGTGCGGATCCAGCACTTCCAAAAGGCTACGATAAGGGCGTACTTCTCGCACTCAGGGAAGCAGGGACCCTTTTCGACCATGGGATCGAGAAGATATCATTCGACTTACGTCTATCGAGCGGAAAATGGCTGACTTCTTATACGCACGCTATACATTCTCGGGTGGTAGCGCGTATTCAGCAACCGGTTGAGAATCGGCGAATTATTGAAGGTCGATTGTTAATGGGCGACTTCAAAGAAACAAACCTGCGGTGTCGGATTGATCCAGCGGTCGGTAGATCCATTTCGTGCAAGTTTGATGAGGCACAGAAAGAAGCGGTCCTCGCTGCCCTCACTCATTACGTCCGGTTGACTGGCGAGTCGGTTGAGAACGATGGAGATATCCAAGTTCTGAGAATCCAAGATATTGAGATGCTGGATCGTGAACTAGAAACTGGAATGGAAGGAGAAACGGCACTATTTTCTTTCGATCTTCAGTCTAACCTGCAGGAATTAGCTTTGCAGCAAGGTGTCTCTCCCGTAACCAATTTTGAGGATTTGTTGGGAGATTTTTGGCCAGCAGAGGAGAGCGCTGATGAATTCATCGCCACAGTCCGAAGGTGGCGCCTTGAGGAAGATGAATGAGTGGGCTCTTTCCCACGAGCGCCGTGGTCGATACTGATGTCGTTTCCTATCTCTTCAGGCGCGATACCCGCGCCAATCTCTACCGTCCTCATTTGGAAAACAAGCTATTAGTTGTCTCATTTATGACTGTCGCTGAGCTTTACCGTTGGGCTGAAGAGCGCAATTGGGGAGAGGTACGACGTGCCGGGCTAGAGGAACGCTTACGAAGCTTCGTGGTTTTTCCTTTTGATCGTTCACTGTGCATCAAGTGGGCCCAAGTGATGTGTTGTGCCTCTAGAAATGGACAGCCAATTGGCCCCTCTGACGCCTGGGTTGCGGCAACGGCCTTACTTCACCAAATCCCCCTCGTAACCAATAACGGCAGGCATTTCGCCGGAGTTGACGGGCTCAGTATTATCTCAGAGCCAAATAACTAACCTTGCGTTGCTGTCGGTCGGTATTTCTTCTCCACGTTCTTGGAAGAAAGGAAATCCATGAACGTGCCTAAGAAACCTTCGAAGGAAGACTACGACGTCTTGAGCCATGTCCATGCTGAGTTAGTCCCTGGTATGCCCCGGAGGGACCTCACCGAGGAAGATTAGGATCACCTGAGGAAAGCCATCAGGGACGTGATGGAGAAGAAACGGCATAAGCACGACGGGCATTGAAAGGGAGTCACCTAGCTTCACTGAACGATGATTTTCGGAAGTTCCCGAGCTGGAAAGCCGAAAATATGACAATGAGATTGTATAGTTTCCAGGCTCTAATGGGGAAACATCATGGTCATATTAGCCTGCAATGGCGGTGTAGGTTTGTCGAATCTCACGGACATCTAGCTCATCCCAGCTCCCAAGCGAGAAAGGGATGGTGCGAGAGTGCCTTTCCGATACTATTAACCAAAGAGGATCGCTTCGGCGGTGCATCTATTCGCGCCGTCCTCGCCGTGCACACTGTCCGAAGTGATTATTCAGTTCCATCCTTGTAATCCCGAAAGCCATCGATCAACTGCCGGAATGAATCAGGCTTGTATTTGTCGAAGCTCTCCTCATCCACGTAGACAAAATCGTACCTAACCTGCGTTTGGACCTGATTGACGTCTCTGCACCATTGCCGCAGTCGCCGCATCTTCAGAGGCACGTCGAGGTCCTCCAGCCCTTTGGTTTCGACCACATAGATACTTTTGGCCGATAACTTGACCAAAAAGTCTGGGTAATAGTTGGAAATGTCGCCGTCTGCATTCACGTAATCCAGCTTGAAGTGGACCGCCAGGTAGTTCTTGCCATAAGAGATCACGTCATCGCAGTCTTCCAGGAAGCGGGCAAACCGCAGCTCAAAACGGCGGTCCCCGATGATTTTGTTGAATACACTCTTTTTCGGGATTAGATACCCCTGCTCGTTCGCCACAAAAGGACGGGTTTGGCGCAGCTTGATGCTGTCTCGAATCTCGGCATTCCCCTTGTCCTGGATGGTCAAAGCGTTGATTGCCTTCTTGAATGTCTCGATCAGGGTCTTGGTAGCCGCCAGTTCGGACAGGTTGCGCAGGGTGTTGGGGGTTTCCAGTTCCACCGGGCGGTCAAACAACTGCTCTTGCACAAACGCTTTGACCTTGCCATACAATACGTCATAGCCGCTCACCAGGCGCAGATCCTTCATGATGGTCTGCGCGAAGTAGCCGATGACGCTGCGATAATCGGCAATGCCGGCCGTATCGAGAAGGGTGGTATGCGTCACCTCGCCGGTGATGATGTCCTTGAAGATGATCTCCCGCTGTTCTTCTTGGCTGAACTGCAAGTATGACACACGCTGATGCCCCAGCGCGTCCACCTTCAGATCGCCCAGGTTCTTATATTCCCGGTAGACGCGCGGCGTCAGCACCGGTATTTCAATATCCAGCGCGTCGATGTCTTTTTTGACGTTTTCTTTGTCAACTTCCACAACCAAGGGAGTCTTAGCCTCCGTGCCTGGCCCCATCGGCTTGCGCTCCAGCACCACGCCCTCGGCCTGGATGGATTCCACGAAATCCATAAAGGCATTCGTGCCGACCACACTGACGTATTCTTCCACGCCGCCAGGGTACATCTTACGCAAGCCGCGCCCCAGGGTCTGCTCGGGCAGGATGTTGCTCTGGGCAGCATAGGCGCGCAGCCCCACAATCGTGGTGACGTTGCGCACGTCCCAGCCCTCTTTGAGCACCATCACCGAGATGATCGCCTTATAGGGGCTGTCCAGGCTGTCTATCGCGTTGGCTTGCTCGCGCAGCAAATCCATTTCCTCTTTGGCTTTTCCCGAAGTTGATTCGGAGATCTCGCCGTTGTTCTTGGTGTGAATGACTAGCACCGCGTCTTTCAGATCGGAATAGTTGCCTTCGAGGTAATCGGCCACGTCGTCGCAGTTCTTGGTGTCGTCGGTCATCACAAACAGGATAGCTTTCTTGCCCAGCTTTTCGTGCTCGGCATACGCCTTTCGCCACTCGATCACGCCCAGGTGAATGTAGTCGGCGTATTTTTCGGTGTACTTTGCGCTCTGGCGTTCCACCAGCTTGGCGCGGCTGGCGGCATCGGGCAGGACGGGATGCTTGACCACGTTTTGCGAGATAGCTTCCACGAGCGGGTAATCGGCGACGGTCTGTACGAAGATTGCTCCATTGTTGTGCTTGGGCGTGGCGGTCACGTCCACTTGCAGAGAGAGCGCGGCCCCTTTTTGCTTCAGACGGTTATGAATATCTTCGATGGATTTGAACCAGGCCATGCGCGGGTCGTGAATGTGGTGCGCCTCGTCGTTGAGCACCATCAATTCGTCAATGTCGCGCACGATCATGCCCAAATCCACTTTGGAGTCGGTGGTTGCGCCAGTGGGATGCTTGCCCAGGAAATAATCCCGCGTGTCTTCATCATCGGGCGAGGCGGGGATGTCGTCCCCAGCGTAGACGCGGTGAATGTTCGTCAGGAAGATGTTGCCGGTGGGGCGGGTGATGCGCACCTCGTCCTGCCGGTGCAGGGTCAGTTGAAAATCGTCGCGCCAATTGCGCCCGTCCACGCCGTTATCAGGCAATACCGGGTCTTCAAAGAAGATACGCAAGCCGCTGAAGTCTCTGTAGATGCGGTCCAGCACGATGATGTTGGGGGCGATCACCAGAAAATTGCGCGCCAGTTCCGACTCCGGCTCGTACAGCTTGTGATAAAAGCTCCAGGCCAGCGCCAGGCTCAGCACCTTGGTTTTGCCGGAGCCGGTCGCCATCTTCACCACGAAGCGCCGCCAACTCTCGTCAAACATGCCGGTGGAGACCGCCCCGGAACTGTCAAAGCGCATCAGGTCGTACTTGTCCTGCACCCCCACCGCATCATACAGGTATGTGATCGTCTCCAGCGCCTCACGCTGGGCAAAGTAATACTCGAACTCAGCCAGCGTGCCATCGGCTTGGGGCAAGAGGTGGGCAGTGTTAAACCACCAGTTGAGCAGGCTGCGGCTGGTGTCCGTCGCGCCGGCGTAGCCGCTGTCCCGCCATTCCTTCACCTTGCGGCGCAGTTGCGACACCAGCGGCGGCATCAGTTTGTCCATGCTGGTCTCACGCAGGGCTTCATCGGCCGGAAACCAGCGGAGAGCCGGGTCAATAATGGCGCAGGGCGATTCAGGGAACCTGGGGTGAAGGGCCATGATGTTGCCTCAGAATTTCCAATCTTCGGTTAACAAGAAGCCTTCCAAACTGACACATCCAATACCAAAGTGCTTGCAGATATTGGGAATTTTGGCGGCGTGCTCCCTCAAGTCTTCCTCGGTCACAACGACACCCTTCACAGCTCGTGCCTTCGCGATGAGGAACGGATCGGCTAAATAGCCGCCTCCCGTCAGTTTCTTCCGCTCCAAGTTCTGTTGAAAATGAGATTCGGAATAAATCTGCCTAATGAAGGCCAGTTCTTCGGTCGTGGGTTCGGTAAAGAAACCTGAGTTGTGCTTGACCAATCGCTCGAGTGCCTCATCACTGAATCTGTCCTCAAGCTCGAACTTGCTTTCGCGCACGGAGATGACCCAACCGTCCCGAATGGCGTCGTCGAGCTTTTCCCAGAAAGAGGGAAACCTGTGGCAATAATAATGGTTGAGGACATTTGATAACGAGTTTGTGTCGAATACGTAGATCAAAGCTTCCCTCCTTCCATGACCACGTGTTCAAAATTCGGAAGGTTTTTTGGCTTAATATTCAGGTATTCGGCAACGTTTTCAGCAGTAATCTTGTTCTTGTAGTATCGTCCGTAGACAAGATTGATGTATCTTTCGCCGAGATGGGTTCGCAAGCTGAAGTAATAATTCCCCCCACCGCCTGTCGAACCCCTCCTCTCTTTGGCTTGTTCGGCCCATTCCGCCGCCATACGTTCATAATACTCGACATCAACGAGCCCGCGGTCTAGATAATTGCGCAAAATAACTTCACGGCTCACGGAGAAGTATTCCGCCAGTCTGTCGAAGTGTGCCTCCGAGACCTCCGTCCCAACGGAATCGAGCACCTGCCCAGGGACCAAAAACTCATTTGCAAAGCGGTTGCAAGTTACCTCAACGTCGAGAAAGTACCCCTGGAAGGAGTTCGCGGCCTCGCGGCTTCTAAAATCGATCCCCCCTGAATGAAAAAGCAGATGCCCCAACTCATGAAAGAGTGTGAACACCTGGCGCGAGTCTGGCATGCTGTTGTTGACAAAGATAATCGGGTAGTTCTCAGCAAAGAGGCAGAAGCCCGAGTAGTTATCGTCTCTAAAGGCGTCTTTGAAGACGAACACGCCCCTCGCCTCCAAAGCTTCCCGCCATCTCTTGAATGCGGTCTCGGCACGTCGCCACTGGGATTGTTCCTCGATTGATATTCCGAGCGCCTTTCGGATTTCCTGAGTAACCGACCCAACCTGATACTTTCCGTCCAACTGGAACTGATCAAGCAGAGGCACTTCAACCGGTTTTGCGCCCTCATAAAGCTCCTCCAAGTAGATCTGAAAGAGCTTTGCCTTTCGGTAGAGTTTCATCACGCTGGGCGGGAGGTCGTCAGCAACCGTATCCGGAAGCGTTCGAAACTCCGTCTTCGGTGTCTTCTCGTCGGGAACATTGGGAAAGAAGAACACGGCCAATGGGCGCCGATAAACGAGATGCGCCAGCGTTTCCAACAACGGATAGCTGGGCGAACCGGTGCCTCTTTCCCAGGCTGCGATCGTTTCGGCAGTAATGCTTTTCCTGGCAAGCTTACTAGCCACATCCTCGAAGGAAAGCCCGGCTGTTTCACGCGCCCATCGCAGAACCTCCGGAGTCACCGGAACTGGCTGAGTCATACCGACACCTCAACAATGGTCATGCTGTCGTTGCAGAAAATGTCCACCACCGCGTAGGTCCCGCGGTACCTACCTGAATATTAACCCCACCGCGTTTGTCATCCCCTGTCCACCTCTTGGCGGTCAGAGCAAGACTGTTGAGGCGTGCCTGCCGTCTAAACCCGTCGAATTCGATGGGTTTAAAATTGGGATTGTTCAGTTGCTCCCAGATGCCCAGGAATTCGATCGTATTGCGATTCCGAAGCCAGTTCTGGATGATGTAGTCGGTCCTCTCGGCATCCTTGTACCGCGCCATGTCCGTGATGCAGATAAAGTCGTCATCTCTGAAAACATGGACCGCAATTTCTCTATTGAGAACATTAAGCCTCGCCATTAGCGTTTCCCTCCTACGCTGACCTCAACAATGGTCATAGTGTCGTTCCCAAAGATGTCCACCACCTTGACCGCCAGCTTGCGCCGTCCGGGCGAGCATTCATGGAAGACGCTGGTGAGCTCCAGCGAGCGGTCTTTCTTAGTGCGGAAGGACTGCCACTCGTTTTCAAAAATGTAGTCCCCCGTCCAAACCTCTTCATACTCCGGCAAGTCCAACTGCTCTGGCCGCTCCATCCCCGCTATCCCGCTCTGCTTCATCGGCTCTCGCGGCACCCGAATCAGCTCTCGCTTGCTTTCAAAGGCGAAATCCACCGACCAGTAATCGATCCAGTCCGTCCAGCTCTGGGTGAGCGTCTCGCGACGAACGATGCCGTGCGCGTCCTTGCTCACCTTGACGATCTGTCCCTTTTCCACCACGATCTTGCTGGATTTGTCTTTGAGCGACGCTTCGGCGTTTGCGATGGAGTCCTGCGAATAGAACACCGAAAAGTCGGTCAACTCCACCGCTACGCTGTTGCCCTTGACGTGCGGCATGACCTCGATGAAGGAGACGTCGTGGAAGACCACCTGGTTCTTCTCCACCGCCCGCTTGTCGAACACCTCAGCGGGGATGTATTTGGGGGCGATGTCAATCCCTTTGGCGCGGGCTTCGTCCAGCACGTTGGGGAACAAGCCCATCTCGAACTCAAAGCCCAGGATATCCACACGGGTGATGTGTTGCCTTCGGCATTCCAGGATGATTTCTTCCACAAAGAGGCGGGTGACCGGCAAATTCACCGGCCCCACTGCCACCAGCCGCCCGGCTTTCTTGCCGTGGAAGGTCTGAAACCCCTCGGTTTTTTCCGCACGGTAGGCGCGCAGGATCAGGTCGAGGAAGGCAGCTTCTTTTTCTTCAAGTTGCTTTTGCTGTTCGGCCTCGCGCAGGTTGGGGTTGACGCCGATGTAGTGCTGGCGCTCGTACTTGCCCAGGTTGAGGATCTCAAAGGCGCGGTAGTCCTTGCCGTCGACTTTCAGTTGCCGTTGGACGCCGATCATGCGCTTGCGGGTAGTGTGGATGGCGAACTTGCCCAGGTCGCTGGCGATCCACTTGCGGCCCAGTTTTTCGGCCACCGCCGCCGTCGTGCCGGACCCGGAGAAGAAGTCGGCCACCAGATCGCCTTCGTTGGAAGAGGTTTCGATGACGCGTTTGAGAAGAGCTTCGGGTTTTTGGGTTGGATAGCCGAGGCGTTCTGCTCCAGACTTACTGGGCACAACATCCGTCCAGACGGATTGCGCTGGTCTGCCGGGACTTTCATCGAGATACTGCTTCACATAAGGCATCCCACTCTTCGAAAACGCGATCCGGCCCTCTGCGATGAACTCGTCAATCTTCTCCTGCGAGTAACGCCAATGAGTACCGGATGGGGGATTAAGAATCCGTCCGTTGAACCGCTTTGCAGGCCCGTTTCCCGCAGCGGTCATCGTATTCAACCAGAACTTTCTGCCTGTCCCTTCCTCTATCGAGCGAAAACGGTCGTCAAGGTAGTCTTGGTCATACGCTGAAAAGGCTGGATTAAATGTCCAACGATCTCCTTTCGAGAAAAAAAAGATTGAGTCGTGAATCACACCAAAGCGGTTCGCATCGTTATGGGCGCTGCTTCTCTGCCAGATGACTTCGTTGCGGAAAGAATCTCGACCGAATACCTCGTCTAACACCGTTCGGATGAACGCATTCACCCGCCAATCGCAATGCACATAAATACTGCCATCTTCCGCCAGCAAGTCCCGCATCAACGCCAGCCGCTCGTAGATCATGGCGATGAAGGAATCGGCGCCCCTGCCCCAGGTGTCGCGGTAGGCGATCTCTTCCAGAATGTTGGGCTTTTTGGTAAAGGTGTCGCCGCCGATCTCAATGTCCATTGAGAAATCCGCGCCCACATCAAAGGGCGGGTCGATGTAGATCAGCTTCAGGCCGCCCTGTTTCTCGATCTCCTCGCGCAAGGGGCCGTTCTTCAGGGATGAGAGGATCAGCTTGTTATCTCCCCAGATCAACTTGTTGGTCCAGCCTTTGAGCTGGCGGCCGCGCGAGTCCAGAGAGATTCCGGCCCAGGCGAACAGCGGGTCATCGTGCCTGGAAGTCTCGGCGCGCGGCTCGTCCACCTGCTCTATGACCTGAAAGGGCAGCACCACGTTGCAGACCTCCGAGGTCTTGCCGTTCCAGACCAGCTCCACCTCGCGCTTGTCGGCGAACAGCAAGAAGCGGTACTTGTCCGGAAGGGGTCTGTCGGCTTCCAGGTAGCGGATGATCTCCTGCTGTTCCTGTTCCGTCAGTCGTGGCACGAGCACCCTCCCTTTTCGCTGCAATGGTTCCTCATTCGGCGTCTAGCGGGGCCGCCACCTCTGCTTCAATAGTGCGGAGAAGCGCTTGGCCCTTGAGGCCATAGTATATCACTTTCCCAGACCTACTCCTATTGTTTTTCAAACCTAGACCAGTTTTTCAAACTTAGGCTACAGTTAGGTTAAAGTCAAACAACCTTCTGTGCTGCGATCCCTAAAACTGGGCAAAGCCTAGCCCCTGAGTGGGGCATTTACGCTCACTTTGGGGCTATGTTTCGCTCTCTTTGGAGCCGGTTAGGGGACTGGAATCCTTGCCCTGCCGTTTGCGGATCAGAGGGTCTGGGTTGACCCCCCTCTATCTCCCCATCATCTTCGCCGGCATATTCCAGAATCCCGAGCTCGCCGCCCCCGCCCACGGGCGTTGGAACGTTGGCACGTTAGCACGTTGGAACGTTTCCAACGCTTCGCCGATCACCCTATCGGTGCCGCATCGTACTGATGAAGCGCCTGGCCCAATCTGGTCCCAGTCCTAGCGGCCCGGCGCGATGTAACACGCTTGGGCGGCTCGCAGCGCCCGGTCGGCGGATGGCAACTTCCAGTGAGAAGCCCTCACCCAACGCTTGAGCGTACCGAGGTAGCGTCTTGCGGGTCTGGCCATCGTATCCCTTCTTCTCCACCCGCGCAACCTGCGCCTGTGAGACGCCCAGCCGTTCGGCCAGTTCGGCTTGGGTCAGACCGGCGGCCCGACGAGCCTCCACCAACTGCAGCCAAAGGTCTAACTTGGCCGATTCTTCCTTCAAACTTTCAGACGTTCCAAGGTTTCTGGGAAACTCCGTGACTTCGCCTCGATTTGTGGTCCGAAGGTGCTGCTAAACGTGTTCACACATGTTATGATAAGGGCAGAAACAGCGGAGTGACAAGACGTGAGCCCAAGACCGCCGCGATTGACCGGCAAGTAAATGCAGAGAGTTTTGCGGGCTGGCGGCTGGGAGAAAGTTAGACAGACGGGCAGCCACGCGTTCTTCAAGCACCCCACCAAGCTAGGCATTGTTACTGTGCCAATGCATTCCGGTGAAACGCTTGGCATAGGGCTAACCCAGAAGATTCTGAAGCTGGCCGGACTGACATCGGAAGATATGCAGAGGCTGGACGGAGGCTAAAATGAGAGAGTACGAATACACCATCATCTTGGAAGCGGAACAGGAGGGCATCTACACGGTCAGCGTCCCGGCCCTGCCGGGTTGCTTCACACAAGGCAAGACTATCGACGAAGCCATCGAGCGAGCTCAGGAAGCGATTACCGGATATATTCAGACTCTTGTCCAGTTAGGCGAACCAGTCCCGGAGGAGCGTCAGCACGCCATGGCCGTCGTTGTAAAAGTTGCCGCCTAGCGGAGAAGACCGCCAGTGGGTATCGGCTTCCCGCCTGGCGGCCTTTGTTTCGTCGTCCTAACGTTCCAACGTTCGAACGTTCAAACCCCGTCCCAACCTTTCAACTTTCAAACTTTCCAACGTTCTAACATTCCCCTACCTCCCTGCCAGCTTCGCCGGCGTATCCCAGAACCCCGAGCTCGCCGCCCCGGCCAGGAATCCTGTGATCGTCCCGCTCTCCAGCTCCACCGCTGTGACCACCCCACCATTGACCACAACCAGGGTGAGGTCGACGAGAACAACGCCCAGCGCCATCCCCATCAGGGGGATGTATTTCTTCGCTTCCTGGCCCACGACGTACGTCTTCAGCACCTGGAGGATCACCACGAGTAACGCAGCGGTCCCTCCGACACTCAGCAGAGTGGTCACATCGAACATAACAGGATCTCCTTTCGTCGTTTTGCCTTGCCCCAACCAGGCTGCCGAACGCCGTCCTTCACAGAAGGACGCGCCGCTTTATCTACCCCGCCTTAACTCCATCAATTCCTGGTTGGCGAGCCCCAACTGCACCGTCCAGGGGTCCGGATTCTCAGGATGGTATTCGAACCGCGCCCTTTGACAGTTCTGCACTATGCAGTTGCGCTCAGAGTCGAAATGCTCTTCGTCCAACGGATATCCATATACGGCTACGCTGCCGCACTCGGGCGAGTTGCTTTCCAACCTCTCCCACAAGACTCGGAAACCTCCACCCATCCAGTGACCTGTTTCAGCAAAGAAGCGATTCCCCCCGATCTCGACGGGCGCCGTACTCCAGAGGGGTGCTCGTGCTTCGCGATAGTCGACTATCCTTCTCAGCATGTTCTTGCCAGGGCAGATGGTGTTGTTTCCATACCGTCTCAGCACGGGCTCTCCGTGCCCGTACACCTTCTCCCTGGATAGGTCTACTCCAAGCCCCGGAAGCTTCACCTCCAGAAGCCATTGCAGCGCTTCCAACTGCGCCGGAGCCGGCTGGGTCAGCTCCAGATTCCCCTGCAAGCAGATTCCCAAACCCTCGTCGTTCGCGTCTTTGGCGTGCCAGCTCGCTTCCCAAAGCTCATTGGCCCAAACCACGGTCCCCTCGCGGTCGATCCTGAATGTATAGGCCAGGTGAGGAGCGCCGAACGAGTCCCCTCTGTGGTAATCGTTGTTGGACTGGATATCCGCGTCGCTTCCCGAGTTGTGGATCACGATGAATCCTATAGGTGTTACCCTCCTGACATAATAGCCGTCACGGGGCAACTCCGGTGAGTTACGCCAGTCTATGAATTCCATTTGCCCTTCCTTCCCTTCGCGGATGGTACCTCTCCCCGAATCTGAAAGCTGCTGGCTGACCGCTGAAAGCTACACCGTCTCTACCACCAGCCGCAGGCTATTCGCCGCCAGGTTGACGGTATCGCCCGCGTATTGAACGTAGACACCCGCCTTCAACGTATGCGCCCCCGCCGCTGCGTTCGACCAGTGAGCGGTCATCGCTAACCCATAATAGGCGTTCGCCGCACCGATGGCGAAGCGGAGGTACTGGCCAACGCCCACCCCGTCCAGGAAAAGGGTCACCGCGCCGGCATAGGCCCTCACCGTGGTGCCGTAGTAGCCAAGCCAGAGGAACGCCACCAGGTCAGCCGCCCGATCCAGCGATGGCGAAACGCTCACCAGGTCGGTGTAGGCCTGGGCGGTGAAGCTCGAGTTTACGGCCGTCGTCGAAGTCCACAGCCGCTGGTTGGGAACGGCATCGTAGACCGCCACGAGGCAGCAGTCCCGGGGGTTGTTCTCGTCGAAAAAGAGCACCGCACAGCTAGAATCGGCCTTGAGTCGCCACCCCGGGATGTCCGTGGCCACAGGGACGCTGGCCAGATACGTCGCCCCACTGCCCACCACTTGAACCGTCGCGCTATGCGTGGCCCCGTCATATCCCTTGATGATTCCCCGCGCTATCTTGAACACAGACCAATCTCCAATGTGGAATCTAGAATCTGGAATGTCAGATCTTTCAGATTCCCGATTCCCGATTCCCGATTCCCGATTCCCGATTCGACCGCCTCAACCCGCGAACCTTCCAACCTTCCCACCTGCCACCCCCCCCACGATTCCCGATCCCCGATTCCCGATCCCCCGCCTACCGTCGCCAAGGCCCCGGCTCCTTGCGCCGCCAGGGATTTTCACCAGGCAAAGGCTCTGGCCAGCCCAAGTGCCCGCGCTCTCCATCAAACTCAGGCGCGCCAAAAACCACCCGCTGCTCGAACATCGCCTCCTCCCCGCGATACTCCTCCACAATCCCCACCACCCGCCGTATCGCCGCACTCAGCCCGGCGCTGGCGGCCGTCACGTCCACCTGATCGCCCAGCTCCT
>JAMDCE010000130.1 GCA_023489135.1 Chloroflexota bacterium | reverse complement strand
AACGCGCCTCGACCTGGCGCTTTGGAAAACGCCGGCGGGTGGAGCAGTCCACGTCCTTGTGGATGGCAATGAGAGGACCAACTCCCCTGGATTGAGCGGCAATGGCACGTTCGACCTTTTCGCCAAACAGGCGCACCAGGTAAGGATTGTCGCCGCCACCGGGCTGGCCGATGCGGAGCACACCGTACGGCTGCGGCTAACGGGACCTACCGCAGATCCATCGCGAGAGCCCGAGCTCCGGGTTGGAGGCTTCGTCGTCCTCAGAGAGATGAACGAACCCTGGCTGGCCGCCTTTGGAGCAGCCTGGATAATATGGACGGTCGGCTTTTTGTGGGGAACTGTTCTACTTCTCAAGCGAGCGTTTCTATTTCTCCAGAGCGCTCTGCTGCGCCTGCAGTCCGGGAACGAAAGGCTCCTGGATCTCACAGCAGCCGGTGGGATTATCCTTGCCCTGGCCTTGCTCTACTCTGGATCTGGAGCGGCAGCCTACGTCCTTGGGCTTGCCGCCCTGGCCGCACTTATCTACTGCCGCCTCGAAATAGGCCTGCTGTTCGTCACCCTCCTGGCACCGACCTTCACGAAACCAAAGGTGTTCGGCGGACTCGAGTTCTCTCTGGCGGAAATCCTAATACTGACCTGCACGTTAGCTTTTGCCCTGAGATGGCTGAGCGATTCCCAGATCCGTGGTGGAACTAGGGCCAGACTAGGGCACTGGCACACCAACTTGCCTATCGTCTTTTTCCTTCTCGCTAGTCTGGCATCGCTAACCGTTTCAACGATGCTCCGAGAGAGCCTGCGCGAGCTGCGAACCGTGGTGATCGAGCCGGTCGTCTATTATTACATCCTTGTGAGCGTCTCCAGAGGGAAGCAACGGGCGGTGGATCTCGCCGACACCCTCATTCTGGCGGGCGTAGCTATTTCCCTAGTCGGCCTCTACCAGTATGTCTTCACCGCCGACGTCATAACCGCCGAGGGAGTGAGGAGAATGAGGGGTTTCTACGGGTCGCCAAACAACCTGGGCCTCTTCCTCGGACGAGCGATCCCTCTCGCTTTGTCTTTCGCCTGGCTCGCCGGCCGGCACCGCAAGCCGTACGTCATTGCTCTAACAGTGATGGGAGTGGCGCTGCTTCTCACCTTCTCGGTAGGATCTTGGGTAGCGGTGATCATATCGGCGCTATTTGTGTCTGCATTTGCCGGCCGCAGAGCGTTGGCGTGGACTATCGCCGGGGCCGCCGCTGGAGGAATCGCCCTTGCCCCGCCATGCAGATAGAGAGAATCAGTTCGCATCTGAACCTCCAACAGAGCACGACCATCCAGCGCCTATACATTTGGCAAGCGGCGATAAATATGATCCGCGACAACCCCATTCGAGGCATTGGGCTGGACAACTTCCTGTATAAATATCCGCGCTACATGCTTCCGGAGGCCTGGCGCGAGCCCAACCTGTCACATCCGCACAATCTCGTCCTGGACTTCTGGTTAAGACTCGGGAGTCCGGGGCTGATCGTCATCCTGTGGCTGTTGTATGGCTTCTTTAGGGCTGGCGCTCGATTGCATCGGCGGATTGGCGACAGAACCTGCCAGGCGCTGGCCATCGGTCTTATGGCCAGTATGGTGGATTTCGTCGTACACGGCCTGATTGATAACTCGTATTTTGTCGTCGATTTAGCTATAATCTTCTGGGCCACGCTGGCAATGCTTAGAATACTTGATCGAGAAGGAGATTCCGCATGAAGGCCCTGGTAACGGGCGGCGCCGGTTTCATAGGCTCCCACCTATGCCAGAGGTTGTTGAAGGACGGATACGAGGTCGTTTGCGTCGACAACCTCATCACCGGAAACCGGGACAACATTACCCACCTCCTAGGTGATAAACGATTCCAGTTCATCGAGCACGACGTGACCGAGCAACTGGATCTTCAAATCGACCTGATCTTCCACCTGGCCAGCCCAGCCAGCCCACCTGGATACCTTCAGTTTCCCGTGCAGACTTCGCTCGCGAATAGTCTGGGAACTTACAACGTGCTAGAGTTGGCAAGGCGGTGTGGTGCCAGGTTTCTGATGGCCTCTACCTCGGAGTCTTACGGGGATCCTTTGCAGCATCCCCAGCGAGAAGAGTACTGGGGGAACGTTAACCCTGTCGGCATACGTAGCTGCTACGACGAAAGCAAGCGTTTTGCCGAATCTTTGACTATGACATACACGCGCCACCACAAGCTCGATGCGCGAATAATTCGTATTTTCAACACCTATGGCCCCCACTCAGACCCCAACGACGGTAGGATGGTCCCGAATTTCGTAACGCAGGCTCTAAGGGGCGAGACCATTACCGTGTTCGGCACAGGCGAGCAAACTCGAAGCCTGTGCTACGTTTCGGACCTGGTTGAGGGGATAAATCGGGTGATGTTCTTCGAAGGCACTACGGGAGAAGTATTCAATTTGGGCACGCCCGACGAGCACACCGTTATGGAGTTCGCAGAAATAATCAAGCGCTTGGCGGCATCCGACGCGCCCATCGAACTCAGGCCTCCCATAAGCGAAGACGACCCATCGAGGCGGTGCCCGGATATTTCAAAAGCCAGGAAGCGGCTAAACTGGGAGCCCAAAGTGGGACTGGAGGAAGGCCTTAGCCTCACGATAGAATGGTTCCGCCAGAAGCTTAACGCGCACCGCTGAAACTGAGGCGGCTTCCAAGGAGATCTGTTACCTTGATACGTGCCGAGCGCATTGAGCAGGCGTGGCTCCAAAGTGGCGCGAAACGAGGCTGGAAAGAAAGCCCAGCCTCCTACCTTGCCATCGTACTCCTGGTCGTGGTGGCGGTGGTCGTGGTCTCTGCCCCTCCACTGACTCTTTCAGCCGCCTCCGTGGCTGGAATCGCCACGATTACGCTTTCGCTGGTGAACCCCTTATTTGGATTGGGAGCGCTGATCCTGTCAATTCCTTTCAGCTCGCTAGGTCAAATTCCCCTGGGCGGGCTCGACGTGACGTCCACCGAGGTCATTATCGGCGTCCTCATATTCGCCTGGCTGGGGAAACGCGTGCTGAGGCGAGAGGCGACGTTTACGTTCGGCCCTCTTGCCGTCCCGATAATGGTCTTTGTCACGCTGGTGTTTGCATCGTCGATTTCCAGTCCGTCTATGGCATTGAGCCTGAAGGAGTTGCTGAAATGGGTCGAGTTGCTCGTAGTCTACCTGTTTGTGATCAACAACGTCACGAGCCGGCGACAGATCAAGGCCGTGCTTGCGGTTCTGGTGATCGCCGCCTTGGCCGAAGCGCTCATCGGATATTATCAGTTCTTCGCCAGGGTAGGCCCCGACAGCTTCAAAATGGGCGGGTTTCTGCGGGCCTACGGCACTTTCGGACAGCCAAACCCCTTCGCGGGATATCTGGCCTCGGTGGCGATCCTGGCCCTCGGCCTCGCCCTGGTGCCTCTAGTCAGACGCCAAAGGGTAGTTCGCGCGGTCGGCGAAGCTAATCGAAGCGGAGTGTCTCTGTGGCTGGTGCTATTCTTTCTAGGGAGCATGGGAATCATTGTCATCGCGGTCATTATGAGCATGTCCCGTGGGGCGTGGTTTGGCCTTGTCGGCGGGGCAGCGGTGATTGGCGCCGTCAGCAGCCGGAAAACGGCGATTGCCCTCGTCGTGCTCGTAGCCCTGCTTTCGCTGGTTTTGCTTGCCGGATCGTTCAACCTGCTGCCGGCGCAGATATCCGGGCGCGTCTCACAAACGATCGAGTATTTTCGCCTCTTCGATGCCAGCCGGGTTCAGCCCGGACCTGAGAACTGGGCACTGGTAGAGCGAATGGCAAACTGGCAAGCCGCGTGGGGAATGCATGAGCGATATCCTTGGTTCGGAGTAGGCGTGGGGAACTTTGCCATCGCCTATCCAGATTTTGCGCTGAAGTTGTGGCAGGAACCAAAG
>JAMDCE010000337.1 GCA_023489135.1 Chloroflexota bacterium | reverse complement strand
GCAGGACGTGACACCTAAAACGATGAGAAACACGATCCACCTCCCCCGGCCTTTCTCGGCTGAGGACTTTTGCATTCCGGCGATAGGCAGCAAAGCTCGAGCCAGAGCCATTTCGGTAGTGCGAGATATGTTGACAGGCGAGGAGCAGGTGGACGTGGAGGCCGCTGGTGGCGTAATCCTCGCCGCACCCCAAAGGGATGTTCTCAAGGTCGCGGTGATCAACCGCCACGACGGACGCGCGGAGAAGTTCGTCGGGCTGATACGCGGCTTCGGCCTGCGCGCCGGGGCCTTCGCCGCCACGATTAGCTGGGATTGCTACAACGTCATCGTCGTGGGCGCCAACGAAGACGATATGGCGCTGGCGGTAAATCGCATACGCGAGATGCAGGGGGGCGTCGTCCTCTGCCAGGGAGGCGAGGTGTTCGAGGAGATCCCATTGCCCAACGCTGGCTTAGTCTCCGACCTCCCGCTTGAGGAAGTCGCTCGCCGCTTGCGCAGGATGAGCGACAGGATAAAGGAGCTCGGCTCGCCGTTGCACAATCCCTTCCTTACTCTTCAAACACTGTCCTTTACGCCATTGCCTTTCCTGCGAATCACGGAGAAGGGCCTGCTCGACGTGAGGCAGAAGAGGCTGGTGAGCCTGTTTCTATCTTAAGTCCCCAGGGACGTCCTGGCGGGTCGCCCCTACGGCGCAGCTCAAGAAACAGGACTCCCTGTTCTCTTCCTGGCCCACATCAAGTCCACGAAAGCCTCTAGCCGCGTGACCATCCCCGCCTCCCCCGTGTGCTCGTCGATGACGAAGGTCAGGATGGGAATGTGTAGCTCCCGCCCAACGTGACGGAGCACGCTCTTGGCGATGGCGTCGGGCATGCACGTGAAGGGCAGGAGATGGATGATGCCGTCGAAGCCTTTGCGGGCGTAAATCACCGTGTGGCCCACCGTGGCCAGTCCGTCGCCACCCACTGTATGATTGAGGTGAGGCATAGCAGCCTGCTCGATCTGGCGATGTGTGATGCCGGTGACGGCATGTTTGCTGATAGGGTTGATCCAGCTCGAAGTGAAGATCGATCGTTCGAGATAGACATCCATCTCGCCAAGCTT
Organism: Chloroflexota bacterium; assembly: GCA_023489135.1. The sequence continues at coordinate 2,821 of JAMDCE010000337.1, read as the reverse complement.
TTCTTCCAAATCGAACTTGAGGAACGGCTCCAGCAGTATGTAGAACTCGCCGACGATGCCAACTTTAAGCACGTCTTTGTGAACATCCTGGTCCACATCGTCAATTAGCGACAGTCCCCTCATCCTGGCCAGTTCGATCTCCTCTGGAAGATAGGCTTTCCCCAGGAGGCAGACGGCCTCCTTCCAGGCACGCGTCGTCGCCCCGCGCGTCCTCTCGTAAGCTCTGACCTCCAGCGCTCGCTTCTCGACCTCGTCCAGCGCCCGTGCCTTTTGGAAGGCGATCTTAATAGCTTTCCAGAGATGCCAGAGCGATTTGCCTGGCGCCAGTTTTCTGCAAGCCCTGATGAAATCGAGCGGCCCGGCCGAAAGGTCCTCGAGAACGATCATGTCGAACTCGAACCCGGCCTGTCGCAGGATACGCCGCTGAGCTTCTGCGTAGTAACCGAGCCTGCACGGTCCGCTGCCGCCGATCATTAGAATGGTGTCGGCCTCTGGCGCATAGCGGAAGCCAAGCTGCAAGGTCTTGCTGGAGGTTTTGGGAGGAGCCACGAAGTCTGCTCCGACGCGGGTGAACAAGTCCTGAAGGACCAACACGGCGGTCCCCATATGCGGGAAGGTCAGCTTCATTGCAAGGCGACCTTCTTTCGCTGAAGCATATCTAGAAAGGCCTCGACACGGGTGACTACTCCGGCTTCGGCCGTGTGCTCGTCGACGGCCAGCGATATCGTGCTGGCGTTGCCGGCAATTCTGCAATCCGTGTCCAGGATGGTTTGAACGATGGAATCGGGGCCGCAGGCGAAAGAGCGCAGGTAGATTATGCCGTCAACCTGCCGGGAGCGCAGCCAGCAAAACATTGCGCCGACAACCTCCCTCTCGTAGCTCCAGTAAAGCTTCTTTGGCAACTCGCGGGCATGCCTTTCGATAGACTCGCTCGGCAGCATCTCTGGCACAACCACCTTAACGCCATAGCGACGCAGCATGTCGATGAGGTTCACGCTCACGTAGGAATCGTAGAGGTTGTAAGGATGGCCGACAACCGCCACCTTAAGCGCGTTCTCATTCCCGCCGCTTCGGGACGCGGTATCCGCCTTGCCTTCGAGGATATCCAGCGTGGTGCATCCCGCGCGAGCTTTCTGAGCGAAGCGCTTCTGGCTACTAACAGCCGCGCGCCAGGCAAGAAAGACGCGGCCAGCGTTCTTCTCGAGCGCCGCGCCGACCGCGAAAAGCGTGCGATAGAACTGCCAGCGCCCGAGCCGAACATTGATGGTGGGGGCGATCAGCCGAGGCAATTGCACAGGCAGCGCCGCCACGATATCCGGCAGGCCAAAGAACTTGGGGCAGGTGTACGTGCCTTTTTGGACGCTGACAACTCGCGGGATGAAGAGGGCATCAACTTTATCGCTCAGTTCCAGCAAGTGTCCGTGGAAGACCTTTACAGGCAGGCAAAACTCGCTTTCGGCCAACTCTATAGCTCTGGCCAGAATGCGCCGGTTGGTAGGCGGGGAGACGACCACTTCCGCCCCCAGGTGGTGAAAGAAGGTTTCCCACAAAGAGGGATATTTGTAGTAGAGAAGAGCGCGGGGTATTCCCAAGGCAAGAGCCATTGTCTCTCCCCTTGAATCGTTACCTCTTGCTTCACCTCCCCCCATTATATCACACCAGATGATAACCTTGCAGACGAGCGTTATCGGAGTAGAGGAGTTGTAGGGGATATCAAATCCCCTCTCCACCACAACGAACCCATTTCCTCTTACGCCATAAGACGCTTACGAGTGCGCCACGTGTGAGCGATGCAGAAGCTTATCCAGCAATGTCTCGTCGATAGTCTCGACCTTCTTGAGATGCTCGGCGATCTCTATCAGCTTGCCCTTCTCCGCGAGAAGCACTCTCTTGGCGGTCTGATAGGACTGCTCGACCAGGCCCATCACGGCGTGATCGATTTTAGAGGCCAGGCCATCGCTCAGCGCCTCGTCGTGGCCGTACTCGTTCTTCCTCTTGAAGGCGATAGCCCCCAACTCGCTCATACCGAACTCGCAGACCATCCGCCGGGCGATGTCGGTGACGTACTCGATGTCCTGCCGCGCGCCAGTAGTGATATCGCCAAAGATTATCTCCTCGGCAACGCGTCCTCCCATAGCTCCTGCCATACGCGCGAGAAGTTGCGCCTTGGTAATAAGGTAACGATCCTCTTTGGGCCGCTGAATAGTCAGCCCCAGCGCCTGGCCGCGTGAGACGATGGATACCTTGTGCACAGGATCGGAGTGGGGCACGAGTTTCATCACCAGGGCATGTCCCACTTCGTGGTAAGCAGTGATGTTCTTTTGCTCTTCGCTGATGACTCTGCTCTTGCGCTCAGGTCCCGCCATAACGCGTAGAGCCGCTTCCTCTAGCTCGCACTGGCCAATGACTGTCTTGTCGTCTCGGGCAGCGAGAATCGCGGCCTCGTTGATCAAGTTAGCCAGATCGGCACCTGAGAATCCAGCCGTCTGCTGAGCGACGACGTCGAGGTTCACTTCCGGTGCGAAGGGCTTGCCTTGCGCGTGCACCTCGAGGATCGCTCTTCGGCCACCAATGTCCGGCGAATCCAGAATGACCTGCCGATCGAAGCGTCCAGGTCGCAGCAACGCGGGGTCCAGAGTATCTGCCCGATTAGTCGCGGCGAGCACTACGATGCTAGTATTCGAGTCGAAACCGTCCATCTCCACAAGAAGCTGATTGAGGGTGTGCTCTCGTTCCTCATTGGCGCCATTGAAGTTCACGCCTCTGCGACGCCCGACAGCGTCTATTTCGTCGATGAACATAATGCAGGGCGCGTGCTTCT
>JAMDCE010000311.1:2642-3926 GCA_023489135.1 Chloroflexota bacterium | reverse complement strand
CTCGGACCCTTTAGGTGAAGCGTGGAAAAGAAGCTCATCCTCGTCCTCGGCGGCGCGCGTAGCGGTAAGAGCGCATTTGCCGAGAACCTGGCCAAACAAATCGGCGACAAAGTGCTTTACGTGGCCACCGCCGCGATCGGCGACGAAGAGATGCGGCGTCGCGTCGAGCAGCACAGGCTCCGAAGGCCCGCTTCGTGGCGCACGTTAGAGGCGAAAGTCGGAGTGGGCAAGGCCCTGGCGTCGAGCGCCTCCGACGAAGAAGTGATCCTGCTCGATTGCCTCGCTCTTCTCGTCTCGAACGTCCTGTTGCAGCACTCGACGGAGGACGAGGAGAGCAGCCAGCAGGCGTTCGCCGAGATCGAGCGCGCCGTCGAACGTGAGGTGGATGAGCTGGTGGAAGCCTATCGCCAGTCGAAGGCGACTTTCATCGTCGTCTCCAACGAAGTCGGGCTTGGCCTGGTGCCACCCTACCCGTTGGGGCGAGCCTACCGCGACCTTCTGGGCGTTGCCAGTCAGAAGGTTGCTACACATGCCGATGAAGTCTACCTGCTCTTCGCCGGCGTTCCCGTCGAGCTCAAGGCGTTGAGCAGGGCAAGCGTCCCGCCACCGCTGGCTCGTGGGCACCACGGAGACACGGAGACACGGAGCCTATAACGCGGCCCTCGGGGCCGCTACCTCGTCGTAGGGGCGGCCGTCTGTGGCCGCCTGGGAGGCGTGGGGGCAACACCCGACTACTTTGTTAACGTTCATCACCCTGTGCAGACCCTGTGCCAAATCGACGCCTTACAAATATGGAGACCAAATGGCCCAATCCATCACGAGCGACCTATCATCCAGAATCATAGCCCGCGCTACCGTCAAAATGCCTGGCACCTGCGGCGAACTGGTGCAGGGCACCCTCGGCGGAACGCCCTTTCACATCTCGTGCCCGATCGACGTCTACTCCACTGTAAGCGTTGAGCTAACCGATACTACGTGCGACTGGGCTTTCCCACCAGACACGCCCAAGGCCGCCGCGGCAGTGCAAGCCGCCTTGCGCCATTTCGGGGCTGATGGATTGGGTGGACGCCTTTCCATTCGGGCCTCTTTGCCCAGGGCAAAGGGGATGGCCAGCAGTACAGCCGATGTGGCCGGTGCGATACACGCTGTTGCCCAGGCGCTCGGGCGCGAAATCAGCCCCGCGGAAGTCGCTCATCTGGCGCTGGAAATCGAGCCAACAGACGGCTCCATATTCCCCGACATCGCTCTCTTCGACCACAGGGGTGGCGAGCTATACGAGAACCT
>JAMDCE010000311.1:0-2632 GCA_023489135.1 Chloroflexota bacterium | reverse complement strand
CCAGAGGGTGCACCTTTCCTTGTGCATCGATTTTGCCCCACAGCTGAAGGAAAGGTAGTATTTCTGTCATTCTCGCTCACCCCCTACAGGGACGTCTTCCCCCGTACCGATCGATCTCATCGTCCTCGATTTCGGCGGCGAGATCGACACCATCAGCTTCAACAACCACGACAGATCCGATTTGCTCGGCAAGATCGAGCCGCAGATTGCCGAGGCCGTGGAACTGGTGCGAGAAGGCCTGCGCGCCGGCGACGTGTCGCTAATCGGCAGAGGGGCAACCATCAGCGCTCTGGCCAATCAGACAGTGCTGTTCAAACCTCACCTGGAAGCCGTGCTGCGCCTGGCTCAGAAGATGGGTGCGGCTGGCGTCAACGTCGGCCACAGCGGCACGGTAATCGGCGTCCTGCTCGACCCGAGGCGCAACGACGCAATGGGGATCGCGCCTTTCTTGAGACTGGAACTGCCAGATGTCGAGAACGTGCAGGTTTGCCGGCTTGTGGGGGGAGGCTGGCGGCGCTAACCATTGGGACCCGGGGTAAACGGGTCTTTGGTGCCTTTCTGATTACTCCCTTTCAGCCTTGCGCCTCGCGGAACAGCTCGCGGACCGCTGTCGCCTGCCCGACCGCCTTGGCCCCTTGGGCCGATCTTGCTACTTGACCGCCTGCTACAAATGCGTATAATATGCATCAAGCCGCCGCTCCAGTGATTGCTGCCAGCGGAGGACCGCGTCGAGCCGAATATCGCGTAGCCCCAACGGACACCAGGTCACGAACCTGAACAGCGCTAGTTCTTGCCCGCTTCGCGAACAGTGAAATTAGCAGGAGAAGCACATTCATATGGATGCTGACGCTGCGACACAATCGGTACGGGGGAAGACGTCCCTGTAGGGGGTGAGCGAGAATGACAGAAATACTACCTTTCCTTCAGCTGTGGGGCAAAATCGATGCACAAGGAAAGGTGCACCCTCTGGTTTGCCACCTCATCGATGTATCCCAGGTAGCGCTGGCTATTTGGGAAAATGTATTAACCAAGAGCGCCCGCGCGCACATGGCGAGAGCGCTTGGCTTGAGCGACATGGGTGAAGCGGGCCTGCTTTTTGCGTATTGGGCCGGCCTGCACGATCTTGGCAAAGCCTCTCCTTCTTTCCAAGGCAATCCAAGAAGGGTTTCGAGCGAGATCCGCGAGGATGCGAAGACACGGCTCAAGGCTTTCGGCTTCGACTTTCCTCAAGTGGTGGGGCAGGTCTGCAGCCACCATGGCTCGATCACGACCCGAACGTTGCCCGACCTGCTGGTGGAGCGGACGGGCCTTTCTGCTGAATTGGCCCGACTAGTGGCGAGCTCTGTGGGCGGCCACCACGGCGTGTGGCCTACTGATCATGAATTGTACCTGCATGCCGGGCCAAGGGCCATCGGCAAGGGGCTCTGGGATGATGCCCGTCGATGGCTCGTTGCCCGTCTTGACGAATTGATGAACTCGCCGCGCGTACCTGAACAGGTGAAGGTTGGGCCAACTGCAAACACCCTAATGACGGCGCTCAGCGGGCTTACGTCGGTCGCTGACTGGGTCGGGTCAATGGAGGCTTACTTCCAAACAGGAGACCGGAGCGCAGATCTAGCTAGCGAAGACCTAGTCGGATACGCCGAAGTTTCCCGAGTTAACGCACTGCGTGCTTTGGATGAGACGGGATGGCTTTGCCGGCAACCACCGGCGTTGTCCTGCTCTTTCCAGGATTTGTTCAAGATAGCCGCGCCCTATCCTCTGCAGCAATCAATAATTGAGCTTGCCCCCACTTTAGACAGGCCCTGCCTGGTGATCATCGAGGCGCCGACCGGTATTGGCAAGACCGAGGCCGCTCTCTATCTCGCTGACAATTGGACGCGGTCGCAATCGCGGACTGGCCTATATGTTGCGATGCCTACCATGGCGACCAGCGATCAAATGTATGGGCGCGTCAAAGAGTTTCTGTTGCGCCGTTATCCCGGCAGCCTATCCAACTATCACTTGCTTCACGGCAATGCGGCGCTTCGTGATGATGACCAGGTCCCCAGGCTTTCCGTCGTTGAGGACGGAGTCGACCATAAGGGCACGGTGGCAGCCCTCGAATGGTTTACAGCGCGAAAACGGGGTCTGCTGGCGCCATTCGCCGTTGGCACGGTAGACCAGTCCCTGATGGGAGTACTGCAAACGCCACATTTCTTCGTTCGCCTTTTCGGGCTGGCCCACAAGACAATCGTGTTCGACGAGGTGCATGCCTATGACACGTATATGGACGAGCTGCTGCGCCTTCTCTTGCGCTGGCTGCGGGCTTTGGACGCATCAGTAATAATCCTATCAGCCACCCTGCCGGAAAAGACCCGTCGTTCTCTGGTCGAAGCCTATTCTGGAAACGCGTCTCTGGCAATCCAGAATGCAAATTATCCCCGGATTACTTGGGCGATGGAGGACAAAACGGATTCGGTCAGCCTGCCCTCGCCCCCGGAACGAACCATCGAGCTGGCGCACATAGGGCGCGACCCGCGCGAGATAACCTCGTTTCTCTCTACGAAACTAAGTGGCGGGGGATGCGCCGCTGTCATTTGCAACACCGTTGCCCGCGCCCAGGAGGTCTTCCAATCGATCAGGGATTCCG
>JAMDCE010000669.1 GCA_023489135.1 Chloroflexota bacterium | reverse complement strand
CGCTGCTCATAGCCCGCTACACACTGCTGGAAGCCTTGCGCCGACGCGTATTGCTTGTCATAGTCCTCCTTAGCGCAGCTTACCTGGGTTTGTTTACGCTGGGTTTCTCGATGCTGCACCAGGAGCTGTCTAAAGTGGCAGGGAACGCTCCCGCGCCTCAGGCAAATGCTATGCAGATGTTCAGCGCCGTAATGACCCTCCTTGGGTTCTACGCCCTGAGCTTTCTAGCGTCGTTAATGGCGCTGTTCGCCTCGGCGGGGGCCATCTCAGGTGAGGTAGAGTCAGGCGTTATACAAGCGGTCCTGGCAAAACCAGTTCGACGCAGGGATGTAGTGCTGGGCAAATGGCTGGGGCAGGCGCTGGTGATCGCGATTTACGTGGTGGCGATGACTGGAGGAATGATAGCGGGATCGCAGATTGCTGCTGGGTACACCCCGCCGCAGCCCGCGTTGGCAGCAGCCTACAGCTCCTGGTGCGCGCTTATCCTGCTCACCCTTGGCACGCTTGGCGGCACTTTCCTTTCCACCCTGACCAACGGCGTGGCGGTGTTTCTGCTGTTTGGACTTAGCCGAGTGGGTGGCCTCATCGAGTCCTTCGGCCAGTTAGTCAAGAGCAGTTCGATGGTGGACGTTGGGATTATCGTGAGCTTGATAATCCCTAACGACGTTCTCTGGCAGGCGGCCTCTTATTACCTTCAGCCTCAAGCAATGATATTGGCTCAGAACGTAACCCCTGGGGCAGTACTTCCCTTTGCTTCGGCGACACCACCAAGCACAGCCATGTTGATCTGGTCCGCAGGCTACGTGCTGGTCGCCCTAATTGGCGCTATCCTCATATTCGGTCGCCGCGACCTTTGAGCGTGACGCTGGTCTGGGGTTTGTTGCTTAGTCCGCTTTCAGTGCCATCGAAACGACGCTGCAGTGTTCGCCTTGCTGGCCGTGGGAGCCCACTTGTCGTGCGTGTAGCCGAGTATGTTATAATGCGAATCGCACACCCGGCCCATGGCCAACAATCGCAAAGGAGACGTTAACAGGCAATGAAGCAGACCGGTGAGGAAAGGTTCCCGAACATTTTCAAGGCAGGCAGAATAGGCAAATTCACGACGTCGAACCGGGTGAAATACGGAGCGTGCTGCGTCTCGAATTACAACGACAGAGATGGCACGATTTCCGAGCGCGAGTTGGCTCGGACTCGCATCATCGCTCAGACTGGTAGCGGCATAATAACTAACCAGGGTGCCTACCCTGATGAAAAAGGTGAGGGCAAGTCCTATTACAGGCAGATTGCCATCTATGACGATAGGTTTCTGCCTCAGTTCGAGAAGATAGCAGGCTGGATTCACGACGCTGGTGCGGTTGCCATTCAGCAAATCCTTCACACCGGCCGGTACGGCGGCGTTGATATCGGCTACTGCGTTCAGCCATCGGCTGTACCTCAGACATTGCCCCACTTCCGTCCGCCGCGGGAGATGACGAAGGAGGAGATCAAGCAAACGCTGAAGGACCACGCGCTGGCTTCGGCGCGCGCCATCAAGGCAGGATTCGACGGCGTCGAGGTCACCAGCTTCATGGGCTATCTGCTGGCCAACTTCCTCTCCAAGTTCACGAATCGCAGGACTGACGAGTACGGCGGCTCTTTGGAGAACAGGGCCAGGTTCATGCGTGAGCTCATCTATGTCATCAAAGAGGCCATCGGCGACGACCACTGTCTGTGCGTCAGGTTGAACGGGGCCGAGTTGATGGACCGCTACGGCGGCAGCGACGAGGAAGAGTGCCTGGAGATCATGAAGATTGCCGCTAAAGAGGGCGTCGACATGATCAGCGTCACGGTTGGCTGGCAGGAATCCCCGGTTTCTTCCATTGGCCGAGACGTTCCCCCCGGACATTGGAATTACCTGGCAGCGCGGGCTAAGAAAGAGATTCCTAACGTGCCTATCGCCTTTGGCGTTCGGCTCTCAGACCCGGAAATGGCTGAGAAAGCCCTGGCTGAAGGGGAGATCGACTTCTGGGAAGTATGTCGCCCGTTCCTTGCCGATCCTCAGCGACTGCACAAGGTTCGTGAGAACCGTGTTGAGGATATCAGGCCGTGCCTCGGCTGTAATTTCTGCCTTTCGAGGCTCTTCCGTGACATCCCGTATTTGTGCACTGTGAACACCGCGCTGGGCCACGAAGTCGAGCCAGAGTATCACATTACCCTGGCGGCGTTGCACAAGCGAATCGTGGTAGTCGGCGGTGGACCGGCTGGAATGGAATGCGCCATCACTGCAGCTCAGAGAGGACACGAAGTTCACCTGTACGAGGCAACCGACAAGCTGGGCGGTCAACTGCGCACTTACGCCGACAGCGATCTCGCCCACAAGGAAGACTTGCAGAGGCTCCTGGCTTATTACGAGACGCAGGTCGAGAAGCGGGGTGTGAAGGTTCACTTGAATACCAGGGTCACGGCTGAACTTGTTCGCAGCCTTACCCCAGGGGACATCGACGTCGTCATCGTTGCGGCTGGATCTGGGCTCGAAAGAGACTCGCGGATTATGGGCGTGGAAAAAGCGGTGATCGCCCACGACGTGCTGGAAGGTCGTGTACAGCCTGGCAGGAGAGTCGTCGTCATTGGTGGCGGTAAGGTCGGCCTTGTGACGGCAGAGGATCTCGCCGCCAAGGGCTACGAGGTCGTCGTCGTCGAAGAGGCCCGGCGCATCGCCGAGGACGTTATGCCTACGTGGAAGTGGCGCCACACTCAATGGGTCGAAGATTTGAAAATCAAGGTGCTGACACAGGCACGTGTCAGAGAGATCAAAGATGGCGAGGTCTTGGCCATAGACAAGACTGGCAACGAGGTCTTGCTTCCTGCCGATACGGTGATCCTCGCCAACATCCGCAAGTCGAGGCAGGAACTCCTTCACCAGTGCGAGTTTATGGCCGACGAAACGCACATCATCGGAGACGCCATTGCGCCACGTGGGCTCAACAACGCAATTCACGACGGCTACAAGATGGGAGTTCGGATCTGACAAACTGGTTCCGATAGTAAGGAAGTTGTTATGGCGATTCGCATATACAAGGAACCCGAGGTATGGCAAAAGATTGCGGAGGCACAGGGTAGCTTGCTGCCAGGCGTTAAGCCAGGCGGGAGGGTTGCCGTTATCTCCAAGCAGGAACTCGGCGAATCATCGGGCGAGATGATCGTCTGGGTGAGCAAAGATCAAACTACTGGGTTTGACAAACGGCCCTTTCAGGGATTCCGCAATTCGGATGCTGACCTTATGTTCGTCGTCGACGAAGAACTGTTGGTCAATGTTTGCGAGAATACACAAGAGAATCCGATTCCAAAGCTGCGCCACGGCATTCGCCAGGGCAGCGTACTGTGCTATTTCCTCCGTCCAAAGCGCGAGTTGATCAACATAGGTTACGAGGAGTTCGTCGATTTACTAGGCCTTCCCCTCGCAGGTTGCCAGTAAAGACATCCCCCAACCAGCCATAGTACCTAAGTACTATGGCTGAGCCTGGTACCGTTATGTTAAATTGTTTGGTCGAATCGACCGGATACCACCGCAGCAGGTCGCACACCTATTTTCAATGCCCCCCTGAGGCTAGAAGGGCGGAACCATGACGAACAACACATCGTTGCGCAAAGCGCAAAGCGCCGTTGGCATCATGCTGATATTCATCCTCTCGCTAACGACAGCCTGCGCTCAAGGAGCAAGCGGCGCTCAGATAACCGCTAGCAAAGCAGCCACACCGACTTCGCCGGCGAGTGCTAGCGACGACGCTCTTTCGCGGCTAAACTACCTCCACACTGACGGCCCGAAGATTGTCGATTCAAAGGGCAAGACAGTGAAGCTGACCGGCGTTAGCTGGTTCGGCGCGGAGACGGATACCCTCGCGCCTCACGGTCTGTGGGCCAGAAACTGGCAGGACATGCTCGACGCGTCGAGCATG
>JAMDCE010000327.1 GCA_023489135.1 Chloroflexota bacterium | reverse complement strand
ACACATACCCTATTCTAACCAATTCCATACCATACAGAAAATCAACAGAATCACCATGCCCGCCCTACATCTTCTTCTGCTACGCGGCTGCCTGTTTAGGGCGACCCGGGTACCCTCTGGGTGCCGCCCCTCCTTCCGCTTCTACGACGTTGAGGATAAGGACCCTTTTTCTCCGGCCCCTTGAAACAGATAAGCGCGATAAGTTAGAATAGACCCACGCATTCTTGGGCGCGGGAGGCAAGAGGGAAACGTCTAGAACGATCTCCGGGATCGGTTTGGGCTTCCACAGAGACAAGGAGAGGCAAATTGGCCGAGACGATTATGGTTGTGGAAGACGACCCCATCATTGCAGAACTTCTGGCCGGGTTACTGGGAACCGAGGGGTATTCGGCCATCCTGGTCGACTCGGGTGAGTCTGCTCTCCAGATCTTGAAAGGGAGGCTCCTGGGCCTGGAAGCAAATCGCCAGAAAGTCGACCTGATCCTCCTGGACATTCTTCTCCCTGGAATCGACGGCTACAAGGTCTGCCATACGGTTAAAGACGACCCTAACCTCAAGTATATCCCCGTGATCATGCTGACAGCTCGGGCCAGCACCAGCGACCGCGTGCTGGGCCTGGAACTGGGTGCCAACGATTACATCTCCAAACCATTTGAGTGCGCCGAAGTTGTCGCTCGCATCAAGTCGACCCTGCGGGCCAGCCGGATGGAGCGAGAGCTTCTACAGCGCAACAAAGAACTGGCGGCCATCAACATTATTGCCACGACCACCGAACAGTCTCTGGATTTGGAGGAAGTCCTGCACCTGGCTTTGGATACTGTGCTGGAGGTAACTGGCCTGGAAGCGGGGGGCATTATGCTGTTGGACGCGGAGGAGGAGACTCTTTCGTACCACATCTGGAGGGGCTTATCGGCTGAATTCGTGAGTGGCGTCGCCGGTCTGAAGCTGGGAGAAGGCATCGCCGGCCGCGTCGCCCTTTCGGGAGAGCCCATCCTGACTGAGGACATCTCCGCCGACCCGCGGCTGACTCGCTACGTGGTCAGAAAAGAAGGTCTGCAGTGTTTTGCCAGCGTTCCTCTTAAATCGAAGAACAGAGTGCTAGGCGTGCTGTGTATTGGGAGCCGCTCAGGGTGCAAACTCTCTTCGGCCGATGCCGATTTGCTCAACGCCATCGGTAATCAGATCGGAATAGCCCTCGACAACGCTCAAGTCTACCGGAAGCTGAGGACCGGCTACCTCAATACCATCAGATCGCTCTCGAAAGCGATAGACGCCCGAGATCCCCACACGATGGGCCATTCGGAGATGGTCGCTCGTGGCGCAGTTCTTACGGGTAAGAAGCTTGGACTGAGTCGGGACGAATTAGAGCTCATCGAATGCGCGGGCCTCCTTCACGACGTCGGGAAGATCGGGACAAGGGAGGCCGTTCTCCTGAAGGATGGCGAACTCGATCCGCAAGAGCGTGAGGAAATGCGCCGGCACGTGATTGTGGGCAAAGAAATTCTGGAACCTATCTCCGAGCTCCGCCGCATCGTTCCGTGGGTCTATCACCACCACGAATACTACGACGGGACAGGCTACCCTTCCGCCCTGAAGGGACAAGAGATTCCTCTTGCCGCCCGCATTCTCGCCGTGGTCGATTCCTATTGCGCAATGCTGTCGGACCGACCATACAGCGCGGCTTGGACGAAAGAGCGCGCCATCCAGGAGGTGCGGCAGGGAGCGGGAACGCAGTTCGATCCGACGGTGGTAAGAGCCTTTGTCGAAGCGATGGAGGAGGATTTCGACGGTCTTGAAATCCCGAAGGGCCTTATCGTTACTTCATCGTGATGCGGTCACCGCCGGCCTCTTTCGCCTCGTACATGGCTCGGTCCGCGGCTTCAACTAAGGTCTTTGGTTCGACGGCGTCTTCCGGATAGACGGCCACTCCAATGCTCATCCCCACTTCACCTAGCGCGGGATCGCGTTTGAACCGGTCGCGCAACCTCTGCGCGACGATGAGCGCGCCTGGTTTCGACGCTCCCGGAAGTATTATGCTGAACTCATCCCCACCGTATCTCGCGACCGTATCGCTGGATCTGGACGAAGCAACTAGAACCTCGGCTACGGCCCTCAAGATGCTATCCCCGGCCTGGTGCCCGAACTGATCGTTGTACCGTTTGAAACCGTCCAAATCTATCACCACGACGCTGACCGGATAGCCAAATCGCTGCGAGCGCTCGATCTCGTCGTGAAGCCGCTCGAAGAAAGAGACGTGGTTAAATAGCTTGGTCAACGCATCTCGCCTCGTCCTGTCCCTGAGACTCTTGAGATCCACTTCGTGATATACCTGGGTAGCGATGGCCAGGATATCGTCCAGGGCGAGATTCACTCTCTCTTCAAAAGCCAAGATCTCTTCAGGATCCAGGTGGTCGCGGGCAACTCTCTTGTGCAGTGTCAGAGATACTTCGCTCCGGAGAATCCTGAACTCGTTGAGAACCTCGCCCAGTTGCGCCCCCTGTCCGCGCCGTAATTCAACATGGTCCGACAGGGTGCTCCAGATGAGGCCGCCCCTGGGATTGGGCCCCCAGGGCTCTCCCTTTTCGAGAGCGGTGGCCACTGCCTCCAACAGCATGGGCACATTGCCCTTGAGGTCCCTAAGTGAGATGTCCTTCAGCAAATTGAAGGGGGAAGAAACCTTGAGACGCTGAACCCAGCGCGCCGTAATATTCCTGGCATTATTTCGCAGAAGTTCCTGGGGGATGGCCATCCTCCTCCGACTGGTGGGTAACTGCACTTTTCGTAGCATTATACTGCGTTTCTGCGCATGCTTCCAGTTATGTTGAGTGGCCGACTGCAGACAGATTTACGTCCGCGACGGAGAAGGCCAGTTAGCCGCAGCGCGTCGGTTGGAAAGTCGGCAAGTTGGGGATTTGACCCTGCAAGTGATCCCGTGCTAGACTGGCCAGGGCGACCGCGTTAGTGGAGGAGGAGAAAATGCCCAAGGTCCTCGGCTTAGTCGGTTCGCAGCGCCGCCTGGGAAACTCGGAGGTGCTGGTCAAGGAGGCGTTGGAGGGTGCCCGCGAAGAAGGAGCCGAAACGGCGCTGCTGCGACTCACCGATTTGGCGATCAAGCCTTGCACCGGCTGCATGGCCTGCGTGTTCAAAGATGCCCCCTGCGAAGTCAAGGACGACGTCGCCTTCCTGTTTGAAACGATGGAAAGCGCCGACGCTGTTGTGCTCGGGGCCCCGACGTACTTCCTTGGCGCAAGCGGCGTAATTAAAATCCTCGCGGACCGCGTTCTGATGCGCTGGCTTCACTTGCCCGCGCAATCCCGACCAGCGGCAACCATTGTCACCGCTGGCCTTCGCGAATGGGAGGCGTTGTCCCAACCGGCCTTGAACCAGTTCCTTCTGGCTCAAGGCTACGAAATTATGGGTAGCCTTGTCGCCTACGCTCCCGGCCCGGGCCAGTCCCTCCTTAACGAAGAAAACGTTGTCACCGCTCGCGCTCTGGGAAAGAGCGTGGCGCGGGGTGAGCCCTTGCCCCGCCCGGCCGACGTCTGCCCTGTCTGCTACGCCAGATTCTTCGAGCCGCGGTCCGGTGGCCGACTCCAATGCCCCATTTGTCGCACCATCGGCACACCCCGCGAGACCGAGGCTGGTCTGCAGATCGATTTCGACAGCGAAAGTCTGCTCACGCATCGCTGGACCTATCCAGAGTTACAGCACCACATTCACTCCTGGGTCATTCCCTCCAAGGATATGTTTCTGCGCGACCTTTCTGCCGTCAAGACGGCTCGGGAACGCTACAAATCCATGGACCATCCCTGGTTGAAACCGCCGGACAGGCTCCAGAGATAACCTAAATCGCCCAGCCAGCGCCACCCGATATCCAGATTCCACAGGCATCGGGGTCCGGTGGACCTCCGTCACCTTGCAGCAGATCTGGTTTCA
>JAMDCE010000284.1 GCA_023489135.1 Chloroflexota bacterium | reverse complement strand
ATCTGCCAGGATTCCCACCGCTGCGGTGGGTTGATTGCCGGTCATTGCGGTGGTGCCGTTGTCGAGGATCACCAGGACGAAGCGCGCACCCGTGGACACGGCGTTGATGAGCGGAGGTATGCCCGCGTGGATGAAGGTGGAGTCACCGATGGTGGCGACGATGGGTGGCCAGTTAGCTTGATGACGGTGGGCCCAGTAGAATCCGGAGGCGGCCGCCACGGTGCTACCCATGCAAAGGCAGGTATCGGCGGCACCCTGATTGAGGCCGAGGGTGTAGCAGCCGATATCGCACGGATAAATAGCCTTGGGGAAGGCGCGGCGCATCGCGTAAAAGGCGCCCCTGTGTCCGCATCCCGCGCATAGACTGAGCCCGCGCGCGGGGATCATCACTGCTTCGCGTTCCTCCTCGGCTGGCCAGGCCGCGCCCATTTCCTGTGTGACCTTCGCCAGGCACCCGTAGATGAAATCCGGATCGTACTCGCCACCCAGCGGCACGTGGCCGGTCATCTGGCCCCAAATGGGCGGGCCGTTGTAGGCGTAAAGCCGGGAGCGCAGCTGCATCTCGATGGTTGGGTTGAGTTCCTCCAGCACCAGCACCCTTTCGAAGCCATCGGCAAATTGGCGGAGCCGTCGCCACGGCAAAGGGTTAGGCGTTCCCACCTTGATGACGCCGATTCCCCGCCTGCATTCCTCTCCCACCTCCTCCAGAATATCGAGAACGCGTCCCGCGCAAACGCCGGAAGCGATAATGCCTAACCGTCCGCTGGCCGGACCGAAAGTGGTATTGAAAGGGCTTTCTTCAAACAGCGCTTGAATCTGCTCTATCTTTTCGTTGAGTTCCCTCAGCTGCCGGCGACGGGGCACCGGCAGGGGCGCCCATCTTTCTGGATCCTTGGCAAAGGCACTATGAACCTTGGCCGACGGAACTTCTCGCAGAGCTACGTCCTGCCGAGCGTGACAGACGCGCACGGTTGGGCGCAAGATTACCGGAATCTCAAATTGCTCCGAGAGGTCGAAGGCGGCCCGAACCATGTCCTGAGCGTCGGCTGGATCCGAGGGATCGAACACTGGGAGCTTGGCGTACAATCCAAAGAGTCGGGTATCTTGCTCGGTCTGGGAACTGTGCATGCCAGGATCGTCACAGGCGACGATGACGAACCCCCCTTTGACCCCGCTATGTGCGGCATTCATGCACGGGTCGGTGGCCACGTTCAGGCCAACCTGCTTCATCGAGCACATGGCCCTTATGCCGGATACCGCCGCGAAATAAGCAACCTCGAATGCTACCTTCTCGTTGACGGACCACTCCGTGTGGATATCCAAGCCGAGCTTGTTCTTGAAGTCCGCGACGGCGGCGAGGATTTCGCTGGAAGGGGTTCCGGGGTAGGCGGCCGCGACAGCACAACCGGCTTCGAGCGCCGCCCGAGCGATGGCTTCGTTCCCGAGCAGGACTGCTCGCTTCTCCACTACGGTCGAGGCCGGTTCCTTCATAGCCATCCCTGATGCTGTCGATTGCATCGGTCTAGAGTCAACGGTGTCGCTAAGCTGGCGCCTAAGCTGCCATTCATTCGCATTATAAAACGGTTTTCGAAGAGTGTCAATTAGTTAAAGCATCGCCGCGGTGTGCCCGAAGTATCCGGCACGCGTTTCTGAATCCACGGCCAGAAGAATTTCTTCAGCCACGTTCGGGAGAGGAACAACCTTGTCGGCCGCGCCCGCTTCGATGACGCCCTTGGGCATGCCTTCGGCTACGCAGGTGGACGCGTCCTCCGCGATTACGTATCCTCTCGCGGCTTTTATGGCCGAGGCTCCCCTGGTGCCATCACAGCCGACTCCGGTTAAGATCACCGCGATGCAGGAGGCGCCATAGACAGAGGCGGCGGACTTCATTGTAACGTCCGCCGACGGACGGACCCCGTTCACTTGCGGTTTTTGGTTGAGCTCGATCCTGCCGCTCGTCTTGACGACCGTGTGGAAATCGCCGGGGGCCAGAAGCACCAGGCCGGGGGAGAGAAGATCCCAGGGTTCTGCTTCCTTAACCCACAACTGCGAAATGTCGTTTAGATGGTTGGCCAACAGTCGCGTGAATCCTGGCGGCAAGTGCTGCACAACCAGAACCGCGGCGTCCATGGATCGAGGGAGAAGGGGAATCAACTGGTGCAGAGCGCTAGGACCTCCCGTGGAGCAGCCCACTATCAGTACTTTCTGCCCCCTGGAGAGGGGTCTAGCGATGAACTCCTTGCCACGTTTATCCACCGTCGGCCTAAGTGTTCCACAACTTCCCCGGCATATGCGTGCTCCGGCCGCCTGCTTGACTTTGGCCACGAGCTCGTCTCTTATCTTATGGATGTCGACAGGGATTGGGCCGGATGGTTTGGCGATAAAATCCACCGCACCCAGCGTTAAAGCTTGAACCGTGGTAGTTGCTCCCTCCCTGGTGGAGCTGCTTAACATAATAATAGGAACGGGGCATTCTATCAATGTTCGGGTAAGGGTGGCAAGCCCATCCAAGCGAGGCATATCTACGTCGAGCGTAACCACGTCAGGCTTGAGCTTGCGTATCTTCTCGATGGCGTCCAGCCCGTCACGTGCGGTATCTACGACCTGGATTGAACGATCAGTCTGCAACTGGCTGGATATGATGTGTCGCATGAAGGCGGAATCGTCGACGACGAGAACCCTCACCTGATCCAACATGACTATTATGCACTTTCTCGCGGTTTCTCAGTCGGCCAGGTATCTCCGAGGTTGCGCTTCAAACCGACGGTGTCTAGCGAGGAACTCCTCGATGTCTTCGCGCCTGAATCTGCGGTCGCCCCGAGCGTTGACCGTGTAACACGGCAGCAACCCCTGGTTCGTCCAGTTCCTGAGCGTGTTGGGGTGGACGTCCAATAATCGCGCCGTTTTGCGCACGTTGAGCAGCGTGTTCTCGATTCTTTGGTCCAAGCCTCTCACCTCTGAACAGAATGTGGGTTTGTGTTAAGTAACGATAAGTTTTGCCAGGCGTCTATAAGCTTTTGATACTAATACTATCGGCTGATCGAGAACCGCGGCCTAGGGTCAAAAGTCCCTGAGTGGTCGGGACGCTAGTCCCTTATATCGGCTCGCGGGTGTCTGCTCTCCGGAGCGCGGGCTGGTGATGAAGCGGCAACTCTAGACTCTGGCGCCATGCGTGGTGTATAATCCTGCTGGCCTCGCCCTGCGTCGGCCAGACATCGGGTCTGAGGATTCAAATGAAGCCTTCAAAGGCGGGTGATCTCTCGAAGGCGGGGCAGACTGGAGCGGGTCACTCGTCTCACATACCGTTGGCTCTGGTAACGCTCGCCACCGTGCTCGCGTTCTTCTTTCGCACCAATGGAGTGGCCTCGCTCACCCTCTGGGGCGATAGCGCGTACAGCGTCTACACCGCGACCCAGGACCTGGTCTCAATCGCCTCGGGCCGCGTTTACGACGGCCATCCGCCCCTCTACTATTACCTCTTGCATTTCTGGATCGCCTTGACGGGCACCAGCGAGCTCAGCCTGAGGATGCTCTCGATCTTTCTTGGCGTGCTAGCGGTCCCCGCGACGTTCAAACTGACGCAGGTGCAACTGCGGAAATTCCCGCTCGACTACAGGCGTCAAATAGGCCATGTGGGTATAGTGGCCGCCTGTCTTGTCGCGTTTTCGCCTATGCTAACCTACTATTCACGGCTAGTGCGTATGTACAGTCTGTTCCCGCTGCTAACGCTCCTGTCCGCCTACGCGTTATTGGCCAGCCTCAAAAAGGGACAGCTGCGCCTATGGATAGCCTACGTAGCCTTGACTACCGCGGCCCTGTACACCCATTACTACGCTTTAGCAGTCGTCGCTTCGGAGGCCGTCTACGTGCTGGCCTTCCACCGAAGGGAGAGGCGCGCTCGGGTCTCCTGGGCGGCCTCGCAATTAGCTATTGGGTTCCTT
>JAMDCE010000021.1 GCA_023489135.1 Chloroflexota bacterium | reverse complement strand
AAGCACTCCTCTCCTCCCAGCCATTAATTGCTGGAAGTGTAGTCTAAGTGGGGAATTTTATTCCGGTGTTTTTGGGGATTTTCTCACCGGTGTTGACAGGCCAAGGGTACTAGCAGACCCTCGCTAGCTTGCCGGCCTAACAGTCTCTTGGCGGGGGTATTGTAGCGACGGATGACGCCAGACGGTCCCGTCACGATCAGACCATAGGGCGCACTATCGACAATGGTCTCTAGATCCACGGTCTTGCCCCTCAGTTGGCGCCTCAAGAGTCTGGGCAACTCGAATCTTTCGGCGGCTGATCTCTGGATGTCTGCTGACTCGGTGTTCCCACTTAAATCTTGCCTCAGACGAGCATTGTCAAGAAGGTCTTGGACGGCCTGCAAACCCGGCTGTTCGGCCAGCGACCCAGGCGACCCGGCGGCGATCGTGGGAAGGGGCGATCCTTGCTGGCTCACAACAGCGTCGTCCTCACTCATCACAGAGTTTTGCGTCTCTTGGTCGGGTTGAGCTGCTGGTGAGGCTCCCGGTTCTTCTTGCGATAGCGTGGCCATTGCAACTGGCTCTGGAGGGGTGCCACTCGTTGTACGGGCGCTCAGCATAGGGATCGTCATACTGACCGAGGCCTCCAAAGCCGTCAACCAGCGGGGTGGGACGCTCTGTTCCCCGCTGGATTTGAAGGTGAAGTTGCTGTCTCCCTTTTCGCTTATGGACGTCCTGGTGAGCGTTTCCGTGGCTAGTAATGATTCAGTCCGCGGAGGTGATGCCGAGATCTCTCGCTCGGAATCGTCCGGCCAGTCTCTAACTGCGGTCCCGTACCCAAGAATATAGGCGAGCAGGGTTCTCACACCGGTTCCCGTCGCTCCCTTGGGCACATAAGGAAGTTCAGTGTCGGTCCAGGCTGGACCGGCGATGTCAATGTGCGCCCAGGGCTTACTTTCCACGAACTCCTTCAGAAAAAGCCCGCCCAGAATGGCTGCGCCCTCCCACCCTCCGGCAATCTTGAGGTCGGCGATCTCGCTTTTCAGCCGCTCTTTGTACTCTTCTACCAAGGGAAATTGCCACAGGCTCTCTCCTTGAACTTCCCCAACGCGGCTCAGCGTGCCTATCAGCGCCTGGTCTGTGCCCATGATGCCAGAGACTGTTTTCCCCAGAGCGACTACGCAGGCGCTCGTAAGAGTGGCCAGGTCAATGATCTCGTCGGCGCCCTGCTTGACGGCGTAAGCGAGAGCGTCGGCCAGAATCAGTCTTCCTGCTGCATCCGAACTGAGGACTTCGATGGTCTTGCCGTTCAGGGTTTTCACCACATCTCCAAGCTTCACGGCGGAAGGCCCTGGCATATTCTCGGCTAGGGGGGCGATACCGTCTACGATGACGGCGGGCTTGAGCTTGGCTAATGCCGCCATCGCTGCTATCACCGCCGTAGCCCCCGCTTTGTCGTTTTTCACAGCATGCGTCTGGCTGGCCGTCTTGACCGCTAGGACGCCGCTGTCGAAGGTAACCCCTTCACCGACGATCGCTATTCTCTTTGTGGTTTCAGCCGATGGTTTGTAGATCAGGTGTATGAACCTGGGCTGCTCATCGCTTCCTCTGGCCGCGGCCAAGAGGGAATTCATTCCCAGCGCGGCCATTTCCTTGGCGTCGAGAATTCTAAACTCCAGACCGTGCTCCGCTGCCACTGTTCTGGCAACTTCACCCATCGCGGTTGGCGTCAGCGAACCCGCTGGCTCGTTGCCAAGGTCCCTGGCGAGATTGACAGCGTCGGCCACGATCTTTCCTCTTGTGACACTCTGCTCGACGGCTGGAATCAACCCCGGAGAGCTCTCGATGAACTCGACCTTGAATGTGTTTGGCTCTGTTCCTCCACCGGTCTTGTACTTAGCAAAGCGGTACGTGGCAAGAATCATTCCTTCTACCACGATCTGGGCGCCCTCAGCGGGAGCTACCCGCGCCAGGCCAGATTGGTGCAGCGTAGTTGCCACTCTCTCGACCTTCAAGTCTTGGGCTCGTTTGGCGGCCGAACCGGCGGCCTTGCGTAGATCGTCCGGGGAAGTCTCGGCTTTCTTTCCCAGGCCCACCAGGATCACCTTCTTGGCCGGGATCTTGCCGAAGGTGTGCAAGAAGGTCGTTTGACCGACCTTCCCGTCGAACCTCTCCTCCGCGATCAGATGGCTTAGCTGGCCGGCTAGAACTCTGTCGAGGGCGTCTGCGTCTCGGGCCAGGCGGTGCTCTCCCTCAAAATGGCCGACCACAATCGCCTCACTTTCGATCAGCTCTATCGACCCTGCTCGCACAGAGAATTGCACCTAATTAGGCCTTTCTGTTTTCTCCGGTTTGATCTGTCTTCCCGGTCTTCAGACGACCGTTCGGGGCTACCCGGATACTCCCTGTTCTGCCGCTGATTATCCCAGAGACTGGAATCCGGTCCCTACAGAGCCCTTAGGACGGCCAGCATATGATAATTGTCGAGTCCAGAAGGGATATTCAGAATAGTCATTTGGTCCTGACTGTCTAGCGACAAAGGTCACGGCCTGGCATTCGTGACGTTGCGTTGCATCAAACCTCTAGCCAGCGTGTGAACACGGAGCCGAGACATCGGTAGGTTGACAAGCCCATGGCGGCTGTTATAATTGATCGGCTACGGCAGGTAGAAGTCTGAAGATCGGCGAGAGCGCGTTGAGTCAGCCCGGACACTTCGCCTCTGGGCTCACCGCTAAGCTGTAGTGATCAGGGTCTCGCCCCGTTCTTTCCCGGTGAGACCCTCTTTGCTTTCTGGCGACCATCTTTTCCGAGGAGATAATCGTGATGTCAAGGAGGCGTCTCCTTCTGGAAAGACGCTTGGTCCTTTTGGGATTCATCAGCGCCGCATTGTTGCTCCTTGTTGCCATCGTCTATCTCAGTTTCATCCGGCCTAAAGGCCAGCCTTTCTCATTCTTCCTTTCTTTTGCCTCCAGTCAAAGTGCCTGTCTCGATTGCCACAAGCAAATCACCCCGACCATCGCGAAGGAGTGGTCTTCAAGCAAACACTCCAAGACCGACATGGCTTGCGCCGATTGTCATGGCCAGGATCACACCGATGTCAAGAACGTCGCCAGGGCGCAGATGCCGACTGCGGACACCTGTGGAGCGTGCCACAGCGAAAAATACGAGGAATTCAAAGCGGGCAAGCACGCGGTAGCCTGGAAGGTCGTGGATGGTCTGGAAAGGACGGTAGCAGAACTGAAAGGTTCGACCGAGAAGTGGTGTGGGGGTTGCCACGATATTGGGCGGAACGGGGGAAATTGCAGCGCTTGTCATAGCCAGCATACTTTTTCGGTAGAAGAAGCTCGAAAGCCGCAAGCCTGCGCGGGATGTCATTCCGGAGTGGAACACCCCAGCCAAGAAAGCTGGGCTGGTTCGCAGCACGGACTTCTCTATGTGTCCGAGGGAGAGGGAGGCCGCGGGCCTGCTTGCCAGACTTGCCATATGAACAAGGGCAATCATCGAGTAATGACCGCCTGGGGGACGATGGCCTTAAGGGTGGAAGAAGACGACAAGGACTGGAAGGCCTATCGAGGTCAGGTTTTCAAGGCACTGGGACTGCGAGAAAGCGATCTCGGCATGTACGCCACTAAAATGAGCCTTTTTCAGGACAACCGGGTGATGCGAAACTCGAGGCGGGAGTGGGAGGCCGAGAGAGAGGGCATGCTCGAGATCTGCAGCGAGTGCCACAGCAAAGGGTTCGCCGAGGGGGAGATGCAGAAGGCCGATCTCGCGGTGAAAGATGCCGATGCCCTGGTAGCCCAGGGAGCAGGATTGGTGGAGAGCCTTTACAATGACGGTTTGGTGCCCAGACCCAACGACTCCCCGTCGTTTCCCGACGTGAGGAAGCTCTGGAGCGCTTCCTCGGATGCGGAGCAGGCGCTGGCCACCATGCTTCTGGTACACAGGCTGAGGGTCTTCTCCGGCG
>JAMDCE010000340.1 GCA_023489135.1 Chloroflexota bacterium | reverse complement strand
TCAATCCTGAGCGACGAATGCAGAAGCAAAGGACCCCTGTATTTCGTCTTCCAGGTGCGGACCTCGATTGTCTTCCGTCCAAGAAGAATGAGTTCGATCCAAGGTTGACGAATACTGAGAGCTGGCTTTCGTTATGACGGAGCGGCAAGATGGATGGACGTGCCAAGATGGATCTCTCACCCGGCGTGCTTGCGGAAAAACAATTGAAGCAATTGTTCGACAAGAATGTGGTGGAGTATGTGCAGGATGTCCGTCGTGGCGGGGTTGATGCGTCCGCCTTCGACTTGACGTTAGGCACAAATGCGTGGAAGCTCAAGACATCTTCGAGACCAACGACCCGAGAACTTGAGAAAATTCGTCGGGCAGCGGATGTGTTGCGCCCGGAGGCGGACTCTAATGGCCCGTACTTTCATTTCGCATCCGAATCGATCTACCTGGTTGAACTGCAGGAAGTGCTGACACTGCCTGCAAAGCTCAGTGGTCGAGCTACCGGCAAGAGCACGATTGGAAGACTTGATGTAATCACCCGGTTACTGACCACTAGTTCTCGTGAGTACGATACAGTGCAGGGTAACTACAGGGGCCCCCTGTACTTACTGGTGTCCCCCCAAACGTTTGACATAAAGATTGCACCAGGGGACAGTCTTAACCAGTTGCGTGTGGTGTGTGGTCCGCAGCACGCGGCTATTATCGATCGCCAAATGGTAGGCTATTACGGAAGACCGTTCTGGCACGTAATGAAGGCCCACAACCCGAACGACTATGAGCCTTGGGAAAGTGTTGTTGGTATGGGGCACGGCGGCATGCAACCACCTGATGATCTGACTGCGGATCCGCGTCTATTTGATCTCACCGTCGACCTTGGCGATCCAGAATACCCCTTCATCTACAAGGCTATTAGACCAACTAGCGATAATCCCTTACCGCCTCTTGACCTGCGTTCCGGAGTATACAAGCACCTTCCTTTGGGCGGGTATGACCCCAGAGAGTACTTCGAACGCGTACCAGTGAAGGTGGAGGGTGCTGATCGCTTTGTTGACCTCGATACAGGCAGCTTTTACATAATGAAGTCCAAGGAGCGACTCAGCATACCGAGTGACGTTTCGGTTGAGGTCGTTGCCAGATCTGAGAGAATCGGGGATATTCGAATCCACTACGCGGGATTTGCCCATCCGTGCTTTGGAATGAATCGTTTGGGAAGTAGAAGGGGCACACCGCTGATCTTCGAGGTGCGTGCCACAGACATGGTGACGAGACTCTTTGATCACAGTCTGTTGGCAAAGATCCAACTATTCAGGATGTCTCAGCCTGCCAAGCCAGGCCCGGCTGATTACGACACTCAAGAACTTAAACTATCGAAAATCTTTGCTGAATGGCCGGAAAGTTGAAACGAACGATGGATAACCAACGAGTTGGAGTTGTCAGACAGATACAAACGTATCTGTGGCCGTTCGGCGTGTACTATCCCGGCATTGATGCCTGGTTTGAAAGAGTGTGGCTCGAGGCCCAAACGGACAGGCGTCGTGTGTGGGTAGTGACCTCGGGGGGTGAGGTATCCGGTCTTGCAATTACGAAGACTGGCGCGCAGGCAAAGCTTTGCCATATATCGCTGAGCCCATCATTACGCAAGTTGGGTGTCGGTTTCGTACTAGTAAGGACCGCGGTAGAGGACCTCCTGAAAAAGGGGGCCATAACGGTTCACCTGACTGCCAGCGATGACATTACCGAGGAGCACGGCGCGTTCTTCGATCGTTGCGGGTTCCAAATAGCAGGATGGGCCAGGAATCGCTATCGCCTCGGAAGTGACGAATTTGTGTGGACGGCTAACAGGGAATCTCTCAAGTCCCGTCTTGTAATTGGGCCTGAGTTGGAGCGACGTCAGTTATTCGCATACGGTGTGGACTCCCCCTTCCTAAACAAATCAGGGTTTACTCCAGCAACTGAAGCAGCGACTGGGTGGGTCTATGAAGGGAGATTATTGGAAAGACTGCGCACGACCCTTTCGACTTGGACTCTTGGCCGCTTGAGGACAGGTCGGTTTGGTCAAGACAAGTGTTCTATCATACTAACGTCCTTGCGGCGCAGCAGTCACGCTGAGATGGATTTGTTTCCAATCTATTCGAGAGTCGCTGGCGTGAGCTATGGTTTCCGTGCAGGAACCCGCGGATTTGACAGTACAGACAGTAACGGATTCCTGACAGAAGAGCTTGGCCGCCTGGAGATTTTGCCCACGTCGTCTGAGTGCAGCCACAGCAACCATGATGTTGTGATGTGGAGGATTGGCAGGGACGCCCTGCAAGTGGTGAATGCCTTTAATGTTGATCCGTGTTCCCCCCCAATTGTTTTGGAAGGTGCTCGATGGGGGGCAATAAGGTAGGACTAACGGTCCACCACCTAGCGCCTGTCGCTGCTGCCACTCGTGTTTGAGAATAGCTCTCCAAAGAAACAACTCGTCTCATTACCCACTCATAGTGAAAAACAGTCAAGTCTCAACATCTTGTGTCGTTCGTGTGTATGTAGGCCAATGTCATTATATCTGCCCGAATCTTTGCTCCCGGAAAAGTCGGGCCGGTCTCATTATCTTCAACCGGCCCGTTCTCATTATATTTGTCGCGAGTCTCATCTTCCGTGAGACACTACATCTGGTATCCCTTGTAGGATCTCAAAGATGATGAGACCGCTCCCTTCCCAAGAATGGCTTTGCTGACACAGTTAATGATACTGGCAAAGCAGACATAATGAGACTAGCCTGCATCTGAGGCGCATATAATGAGACCGCCCTATTTGGAACCATCTTAGCCTTTTCAAGGATAATGATACTGGCCACAACCACTCCTGACCGTCGAGATTTCGCCAGATAATGATACTATCCTATCTTCCTTGCCGTCTTGCCAAGATAATGATTCTGGCCTAGCGTTCACGAGTGGGAAAAATCTCACTGCCTTCTCGCAGCCCTATTGTAGCACTTCAAACGGCGCGGAAGCAAAGAGGCGGCACACCATCCTAAATGTGTGATTCGACACATTCATAAACTGCTTCGGGTACTGGCAAGTAGCTATTCGTAATTATGCCCCGTTACGAAGATAAGACGAATCCCTCAAGTCCCGAGTCCCATTCCATAGAACCCACCACTCGCACGGTTCTATGGTCAAGCAGAGGTTCTCCGTCTGAGCCAACGCCCACCTCGTCGCCGTGCAGGAGTAATGTTACGCCATCGTAGAAACTGAAAGCAGAGAAAATTGCGGCGGCCGGAGCAGCATTACCTCGCAATCGGTAGCAACAGTCTAGCACATGCGCCTCAGCGTCATAACAACTTACGCCGGCCTCACGTTGCCCTGTAGCATGGTTAATCGATGTGCGACGAGGAAGCCGACCGAAGCGTATGTAGACGCGGCTCATAGGCCAATTTGATGGCCACCGTGCCATAGCGCCCTGAACAATCCCTGGCCATTTCTGCAGTTCATCACTCGTAGGCCGACAAGTCCAATCTTCACCGGATTTGAGAAGTTTGCCTGCCCGATCATATATAGCGCACCGAAGGCACCACAGCCCACTGCGTTGCGCAAGCTCATCTCTTTCGTAATGAACCCGCAAGTTACCTTTACTATCAGGAGTGATTGCGAGTCGTAAAGTCCCCTCTTTTACACTTCCCACAGTTTGCTCGTTCCCCACTAATCCTCCCAATTGAACTATCTAAACAACAGTAATACTTCCATTTCTTTTTCGTGACAAATCCGATCGGTGGAAGCGAAGAGACGGCACTGTCCTCAATGTGTGATTGGCCACTTTAGGTCGTGGCAGGTGGACCAATCAGGTCGCGCCCACCAAACCTTGTGCGCGCGGTCATACTCGAGCGTTGCTTCTACCTCTAATATCTCATCTACAATCAGCACGCGTAGACCATCATCAGACGCAAGGCGTTCTTCGCCTCGACCGATCAGAACTCGTCGTTCCTTGCT